>NZ_JALCYX010000019.1:0-77429 GCF_022690695.1 Anaeromyxobacter sp. SG17 | reverse complement strand
AGCCGCGCCGCGGCGTCGCGGAGCGCGGTGCGCCCGTCGTCGCCGAGCGCGTCCGCCTCCGCCTCCGCCTTCCCGGCGCCGCCCAGCACCGCCGCGGCGGCGACGAGGATCGCGTTCCGCTCGGGGGAAGGGCCGAGCCCGCGCGCGAGCGCGAGGGCGTCGGCGTGCCGCCCGGCCGCGAGCAGCGCCGCGAGCAGCCCCGCGTCGTACGGGCCCGCGCCTGCGTCGGCGCGGAGCGCCTCGTACTCCGCGAGGGCGGCGCCGAGGTCCGCCCCCGTCCCGAGGAACATTCCCCCGGCGCCGCGCGAGAGGAGCTCCGCGAGGGCGGAGCGCCCCCCGGCGTGGCGGGGGTCGAGCTCCGCGGCCCGGCGGTAGGCGGCGATCGCGCCCGCGCGGTCGTAGCCGTGGCCGAAGCGGCGGCCGACGGCGTCGTGCTCCAGGATCCAGCCCAGCACCCGGTGACCCCAGGCGCGCGCGGGCTCGAGGGCGATGCCGCGGCGCGCCTCCGCCGCCGCGCCCTCACCATCGCCCAGCTCGAGCAGCGCGAGCGCGAGGTGGAGCGGGTGCATCGCCTCGCGCGGGTGCGCGGCGCCGAGGCGCCGGAGCTCCGCGAGGCCCTCCTTCACCTGGCCGTCCGCGAGTAGCGCCGCGGCGGTCCGCTCGAACGCGATCCGCTCCGGCTCGCCGCCGGCGAGGGACCGCGCGCGCGCGGCGAGGGCGTCGGCGTCGGCCGCGCCGAGGCGGCGGCCGCCGGTGTCGAACACGTAGGTGGCGGTGACCGTGCCGTCCTTCCCCGCGGAGAAGCGGCGGGTGAGCGTGGCGGGCCCGAAGCGCTCGATGGCGTCCTCCGGGAGCCGGCGCGCCCGGAAGCCGTCCGGCGGGAAGACGCGGTAGCGCAGCTCCCAGCGGTACGGCAGCGCGAGGGCCACGTCGTCGCGGCGCGGCGCGGGCTCTGCCTCTCCCTCGCGCGCCTGGGTCAGGAACGCCGGGAGCGGCTCGAGCACCGGCGCGGCGCCGACCGGCACGAGCGCGTCGTCGTCGCCGGTCTCCGCGAGCGCGCTCTCGTCCGCCTCGACGCGGACGGCGAGCTTCGCGGCGGGATCGTCGAGGTGCTGCACCTCCGCGCCGAGGAACGTGCCGGCGCGCAGCACCTCCCG
This sequence comes from Anaeromyxobacter sp. SG17, assembly GCF_022690695.1. Classification (NCBI taxonomy): domain Bacteria; kingdom Pseudomonadati; phylum Myxococcota; class Myxococcia; order Myxococcales; family Anaeromyxobacteraceae; genus Anaeromyxobacter; species Anaeromyxobacter sp. SG17. The sequence goes on along the minus strand of NZ_JALCYX010000019.1, from coordinate 76,272 downwards.
CGCGTACCGCTCGTCGATGCGATCGCGGTGATCGGCGGGGATCCGCGCCCGGAACTCGCGCTCGCTCGAGGCGAGCGCCCCCGAGAGCTCGCGGGTCTCGACCACGCGGCCGCGCCCGAGCTCCGCGAGGTGAAGCTCCCGCACGGTGAGCGCGGCGTTGTCCGCGGGGCCCGACGCAGGCGTCCGGACGAGGTCGCGCGTCTTGCGCGCGACGACGAGCGCGAGCTTGCCCTGCAGCTCGAGCGGCAGCGTCCCCGGCGGGAGCCGGGGCGAGGCCGGGTCGATCCAGATCGCCGCGCCCTTGCCGCCCACGTGGACGAGGGCGCGATCGAAGACGCCGAGCCCGGGGACCTCGCGCGGCGGGTCGCCCCACTCGCCCGAGGTGAGGGCGACCTCGGCCTCGAGGCCGGCGGCGCGCAGGAGGGCGACGTACAGCGCGGCGAGGTCCTTCGCGTCGCCCTCGCCGCGCGCGAGCACCTCCGCCGGCTTCCCCGGCGCGAGCGGCGCCTCGTCCACCGGCACCCCGGTCGCGCGCACGCGGGGGCGCAGGAACGCCGCGATCCGGCGCACCGCCTCCTCGCGCTTCGGCCGCCCCGCGCCCAGCGCGGCGCGCGCCTCGGCGCGGAGGTCCGAGCCCGCGATGGCGCCCTCGAAGATCGCTCGCACGCGGCCGGCGACGTCGGCCCAGGACTGCCCCGCCGCGAACGCGAGGTACGGCGCGGGCGCGAGCTCCGGCGGCGCGCCGGGGTCGCGCGGCGGCGTCCCGCTCGCGTCGCGGCGCTCGAAGACGAGCGTCCGGATCCCGTTCGCGACCGTCTCGACGGGGGCGAGCTCGACGCCGCGGACGACGAAGCGGACCGGCAGCGCGGCGGGCGCCTCGATGCGGACGCGCACGAGCCGCGCGGAAGAGGCCCTGCCCAGGCCGAAGCGCTGGACCGTGCCGCCGGCGGCGAGCGAGGTCTCGCGCACGGTCGTGACCTGCTCGACGACGGCGCCCGGCCGGACGCCGGGGATCGTCCCGGAGAGCTCGCGCCGCTTGGAGGGCGGGGCGCCGGGATCCTCGACGGGCCCCTCGGCGAGGGCGGCCGGGTCGAGCGTGAAGACGCCGTCGGGCGCGACGACGCGCGCGCGGATCTCCGGCCGGCTCTCGCTCCAGGGCGCCCAGGCTCGCTCGACGCGGGCGGACGCGCGCGCGGCCTCGCCGCTCATGGGGCGGTAGACGAGGCGGTAGGTCTGCGCCGCGGCGCCCTGCGCGTCGAGCCGGTAGATCGCCTCCTCGAGGAGCACGTCGAGCGGCGCGCCGCCGGGCGGCGGGAGCGCGTCGGCGGCGGCCCGCACCGCGGCGGGGTCGGCGGAGAGCGGCGCGCCCTCCCAGGGGGCGGCGGCGCGCGCGGCGCGCACGGAGAGGAGCGCCGCGGCGAGCGCGAGCAGGAAGCGGAGGTGGGTAGGCACCGCCGCATTCTGGAGGAGAGCCGGGCGGGCCGCCAGCGACGTCTGCCGGGCAGGCGCCGCGCGATCAGTCGCCGGAGGGCGAGATCCGGAACTCGCGCACCTGGGGCAGCCCGTCGAGCGCCCGGGCGAGTCGCCCGAAGTTCCGCTCGTCGTGCGTGCTGATCGTCATCTGGTACTCGAAGGACCGGCCCTCGTCCGCCAGCGCGTAGGAGAGGCCGGCCAGCGCGAACCCGTTCTCCGCGAGCAAGGCGCGCACGGCGTCCTCCCCCATCGCGTCGCCGCGATCGAAGCGGATCCGGTGGTGCGCGAACTTGTGGGCCGGCGCCCGCGCCTCGATCCAGCGGAAGAGGCTGAGCACGCCGAGCGTGAGGAGCGTCGCGTAGAGCGCCGGCACGTACTGGCCGGTCCCGGTGAGCACGCCGATGGCCGAGGTGATCCAGATGGACGCCGCCGTGGTGAGGCCGCGGACGGTGAGCCCCTCCTTGAAGATCACGCCCGCGCCGAGGAAGCCGATGCCGGTCATGATCCCTTGCGCCATGCGGGTGGGATCGACCCGCACCGTCTCGGGCGCGCCGGGGAACCACTCCGCCTGGTAGACGGTGACGAGCATGAGGAGGCTCGCCGCGAGGCACACGAGCGCGTGGGTGCGGAACCCGGCCGGCCGGCCGTGGTAGCTGCGCTCCATGCCGATGGCGCCGCCCGCCACGAGCGCCGCGAGCAGGTGGGCGAGGGCGTCGCCGTGAGCGCGGGAGACGAGCACGTCGAGGGGCACGGCGGAGAGGACCTCGGAGAGCGCGGGCGCCATGGTCCCCTCATCATCCACCCCACGCGCCCGCGGCGTCGGCGCCGGACGGGGCGCGCGGTCAGGAGCGGAAGGCCGCCACGAGCGAGAGCGCGCCGAACAGGAAGAACAGCGACGCGGCCGCCCACCGCATCTTGCGCGACGAGACCTGGTCCGCCACCCGCTCGCCCAGGAACACCGCGAGGCCGTCCGCGGCCAGCATGCCGAGCGTGGTGCCGATCGTCACGCGGACGACCGACTCGTAGCGGGCCGCGAGCGCGACCGTCGCGAGCTGGGTCTTGTCGCCCATCTCCGCGAGGAAGAAGAGGACCGTGGTGGTGAGGAAGGCGCCGAACCGCTCCGGCCCGCTCGCCTCGTCGATGGTGTCCGGCCGGAGCGTCCACACCCCGAAGGCGATGAAGGTCGCGGCCAGGATCCCCGCGAGCACGTGGGCGGGCACGTTGGCGGAGATCCACGCGCCGACCGAGGACGCGAGCGCGTGGTTCGCGACCGTCGCGACGAGGATGCCGGCCATCACCGGCCACGGCTTGCGGAATCGCGTGGCGAGCGAGAACGCGAGGAGCTGGGTCTTGTCGCCCATCTCGCTCACGGCGACGAGGAGGAAGGAGCTGAGGATGGCTTGCACGGCGGGCGGGCCCTCGAGCGGGGGCGAACCGATACCCGACGAGGGAGGCTCGGTCAACGAACACCGGTCCATCGGTGCGCGGGGCAACGCCGGACCGGTGGCGGCACGGGGCAGAGGCGAGGTAAACCCTCGAACATCCGCCGTCTTCGGGCCTGGCCGGCAACTTGCTCAAGGCACTCCACGTGATGAACTCGACCGCGACCGTCCAGCGCCCGCCCGCCCGCCCCGCCGCTCCGCCCCGCTCGATGCTCCCGCACGAGCACGGCGCCTGGGGTCAGCTCGCGATGCCGCTCCTCACCGCGCTCGCGATCGGGCGGCCTGGCCTCGCGCCCGCCGCGCTCACGGCGGCGGTGGTCCTCGCGTTCATCGCGCACGAGCCGCTCCTGGTCCTGCTCGGCCAGCGCGGGCGGCGCGTCGCGGAGGAGGAGGGCGGGCGCGCGCGGCGCTGGCTCGCCGTCACGGGGGGCCTCGCCGCCGTCACCGGCGCGATCGGCATCGCGCTCGCGCCCGCGTCGGCCCGCGCCGCGCTCCTGCTCCCGGCGGTGCTCGCGCTCGTCGTGGCGCTCCTCGTCTGGAGGCGGCTCGAGAAGACGACGCTCGGCGAGATCGTCGTGGCCGCCGCGCTCTCCTCGGCCGGCTGGGCCGTCGCCCTCGCCGGCCACGCGCCCGCGGACGACGCGCTCGCCGCCGCGCTCGCCTGGATCCTCGCCTTCGCGGCGGCGACCCTCGGCGTGCGGGTCATCCTCGCCCGCGCCCGCTCGAAGGGCGCCGAGGATCCGGGGAGGCTCCACGCCGCGCTCGCCGCGGCGCTCGCCGGTGTGGCCGTGCTGCTCTCCGCCGCCGGGCTCCCCGCCGCGCTCGCCTGGGCGACCTTGCCGACCGCGCTCCTCTCGATCGTGATCAGCCTCGCGCGGTTCTCGCCGAAGCGGCTGCGCCCGCTCGGCTGGGCGATCGTCGGCTCCTCGGCGGTGACGCTCGTGATCCTCGTCGCGGGGCTCCGGTAGCGAGGGAGCTCACGGTCCTGCGCCGGCGCGACCGGGTTCCGGCGGCGCAATGATCCGACGCGTCAGAGCATCGGCTCGCGCGCGCCGCAGGTGATCGTGCCGAGCTCGAGCACGCCCGTGCCGCTGTCCGGGATCTCGAGCGGCAGCTCGCACAGCTCGCCCTTCCAGTAGATCCGCGCGGCGTGCGCGCCGGCCGGGACGTCCTCGAGCCAGAAGGCGCCGTCGGCGCCGACCGGCGAGCGGCGCGTGCCGCCGGCGACGTCCACCTCGAACGTCCCGTAGGCGGGCACGTCGGCGCGGTCGCGCCGCGCGATCCGGAGCCACCCCTCGACGGCGCGCAGCCGGGTGACGTCGAAGCGCACCAGCGCCGCGCCGCGCGGCCGCGCCGCGACGAGCCGCTCCGTGAGGCCGACGCGGTAGCTCTGCGGCACGTCCGCGTCCTCGATCCCGAGGCGGTTGCCGTAGTACGGCAGGAGCCCCGGGACGAGCAGGTCGCCCCGCCCGTCGGTGCGCCCGACCGGGCGCCGGTCGAGGTAGGCGCGAACGCCGCCGACGCCCGGGACGCGCACGAGCGCGAAGCCCTGCTCGACGGGGCGGGTGGCGAAGAGCCGGCCACCGACGAGCACGAGCGCGCCCGAGGCGGACGCGGACCCGGCCTCGCTCCCGTCCACCCGGGCGTAACCGAGCTCGTAGTGACCGAACTCGGGCTGCGCCTGCAGGAGGCCGCTCACCGTCCCGCCGGCGGCGGAGTCGGCGCGGAGCTGGTAGCCGACGCCCGGGCCGACCGGGACCGAGCGCGACAGCCCCGTGCTCGCGCTCGCGCCGGCGCGGCTCGAGCGGACGCCCGCGTCGAGGGTCCCCCCGCCCGGCGCGGAGAGGACGAGCTGCGCGAACACCGCGCCGGCCGCCTCCGCGGCGCGATCCCTCGTGACCGAGGCGGAGAGGAGGAGCCACGCGCCCGCGCGCACGCGCAGGGAGGTGCGCACCTCGACGCGGTGGCTCGCCCCCGCGTCGCGCTGCTCCGCGCCGACGTACTGGAGCTGCAGGCTCGCTCCCCGGCCGAGCGGCGCCGTGGCGTACGCGCCGGCGCGCCACAGGGCGCGGTCGGCGGCGGCCGAGAGCGTCGAGTTCGCGTACCGGGTGGAGAGGAGCGAGGCGTCCGCGCCCAGCGCGAAGCGGCGCGCGACGTGGCGCCAGGCGAGGAACGCGGCGGCGCCGGGCGTGCCCTCGTCCGCGCTCGCGGCGCCCGCGAGCTCGAGCTCGCTCGAGCCGACGCCGAGCGCGGCGGAGGCGCCGCCCTGCTGCACGCGCGGGCCGAGCTCCAGCCGCGCGCCGCCGGTGAACGCGCGCGTGAAGCCGCGCCGCTCCCGCGCGACGAGGATGGGATCGCCGTAGGCGAAGCTCTCCGTGCCGAAGCGCTCGCGCACCGCGCCGACCCACAGGCCGGGCTCGTCGAGCCCGGGGGCGAGCAGGCCCTGCGCCTGGTAGTGCGCCGCCTCGATCGCCTGCGTGCGCCCGAAGGCGTCGCGCACCACGATCCGGACGTCGTTCGCCCCCGTGCTGACGGGCAGGTTCGAGAGGTCGTAGGTGCCCGGCGCGACCGTGAGCGTGCGCGCGAGCGCGCCGTTCACGTAGACGTCGATGGTGGAGGGCGTGGCGGCGAAGGCGGTGGCGCCGGGGAGCGGCGTCCGCGCGAGGTACGGATCGAGCGACAGCTCGCGCGCGAGGCCGACGCCGCCCACGAGCGGCGCGCCGGAGAGCGCGTCGGGGGGGATCGCCGCGTCGCCGGCGGTCAGGCGGAGGAGCCGCGCCGGGCGGTCGATCGTGAGGGTCGTGAGCCCGCGCACCGCGCCCGCCGCCCGGGTCGCCGAGACCGAGCCGGCGAGGAGCGCCGAGCCGTGCGAGACGCCCGCCTCGAGGAACCCGGACACGTCCTGCTGGGTGGTGGCGCGCCCCGCGTAGTTGAGGAACGCGCTCGGCGCGTCTCCCGTCTCCAGCCCGGCAGGGCGGCTCGACGCGCGCAGGTCGAGCGCGCCGTGGCCGAGGAGCGATGCGGCGGTCTCGAGCCGGATCGCGAGCGCGCGCTCGTCGAGATCGAAGCGCACGCCGGGCGCGAGCGAGCGGAGCGACACGAGCGTGCGGCCGTCGAGCTCGCGGCGGGCGCCGCCGAAGCCGGCGAGGCCCGCGCGCACGAGGTCGGCGGGCGCGATCCAGATGTCCTGCGGCGCCACGAGCACGAGGGCGGTGTCGGCCGGCACCCCGTTCACGAAGAGCTGGAGGAAGGCGGGGCGAAGGTCGCCCTCGGCGGCCGAGAGGTCCCGGGGGGCCGCCGCGGCGGGTGGCGAGGTGAGGTCGAGCTGTTCCGCGCTCGCGAGGGGGAGGGCCGCGGTCGGGGTCGCGGTCGAAGGCGGCGCCGGGTTCGCGGTCGGGGTCGGGGTCGAGGTCGAGGTCGGGGTCGGGGTCGGGGTCGGGGTGGACGTCGAGATCGGGGCCGCGGTCTTCGTCGAGGTCGCGGTCGGTGTCGTGGCCAACGCCGCCGCGGCGGCCGCGGCGGCGACGAGCGCGAGCGCGCGGGCGAGCTTCCTACGGATCACGGCACGCGCCCGGAGCGCGCGCCTCGATCGCGCCGCGCGCCAGCGCGGCCGAGACGACGACGCTGGCGGCGCGCGCGCACGCCTCCGGCGGGACCGCGACCTCGTAGACGCGCTCGCCGCCCGCGAGCACGTACCAGGCCTCGAGCGATCTCTCGAGCACCCGCGCGCCGTCGGCCGCGACGAGCGCGAGCGTCACCGCGCTCGGCCGCAGGCGCACCGTCCCGGGGTTGCGCAGCGCGAAGCGGACGTGCGTGCCGTCGCGACCGAGGAACGCGAGCTCACCGTGCTCGACGCGTGCGGCCGGGGCGAGGAAGACGGGCACGCCGACGCGGGTCAGCACCTTCACGCGCGCGGCGTCCTCCGCGGTCTCGGCCTGCGGCAGCTCCTCGATGAAGATGCGCCAGGTGCGCTCGGTCGCGGCCGGCGCAGCGTCGGTCCCGATGCGCAGGGAGCGCGCCTCTCCCGCCCCGAGCTCGAGGAGCGGCGGGAAGACGGCGAGCTCGCGCGTGGGGGACAGGTCCATCGCCCCGTCGGGCTTCTGCGCCCAGCGGAACGCGCGGATCTGGTAGCGCGCCGGGGCGCCGCCGCGGTTCCGCAGCGACATGAGCGCGGTGCGGGCGCCGCCGGACAGCTCCACGTTCACCGGCGTGACGTCGAGGTCGCCGGCGCGGGCGGCCCCGGCCGCGAGCGCGGCGAGGACGAGGAGGGCGCGGGCGGCACGGAGGAGCGGTCGCATGAGCACGTGAAGTGGCGGGGTGGGCGGCGCCGGAGTCTAATACGCGCAATTCGACGCCAGCAATGAAACGGCCGCGCTCACATGCTCGCACCGCAGCGCGTCGCGCGGCCCTCGCCGCGGCGGTGGTGGGCGCCGTCCTCTGCGCGCGGGACGCGGCCGCGGTCCAGCCCACCTGCAGCGTGAGCGTCGCGAGCGCCATCGCCTTCGGCGCCTACGATCCCTTCTCGACGGTGCCGCTCGACACGACCGGGACCATCACCCTGCAGCACTGCTCGCAGACGCCCGTCACGATCGCGATCGGGCCGGGACGGTCCGGGTCGTTCTCCTCGCGCGCGATGCGGGGGCCGGGCGGCGACCTGCTCCGGTACGACCTGTACCTCGACGCGGCCCGCTCGATCGTGTGGGGCGACGGAGCTCCCGGCACGTCCACGTGGGCGTCGGCCTCTCCGAGCGACCGGACGATCGCGGTGTACGCGCGGGCGTTCGCGGCCCAGGACGTGTCCGTCGGCGCGTACGACGACACGATCACCGTGACGATCAATTACTGAGCGCGCTATCGCGTGCGCTCCCGTGCCCGGTTCACCCACAGCGGCGTGCTCGGCGCACTTTTGCGCGTCACGGGATCGTGGCCTTCTGCGCCATCGCAAACGCAATATGCTGGCGATTGCCAGGCGCGCGTGCAGGATCCGCCGCCGACCACCCACGCAAGGACCCGCCCCATGAACCGCACCGCCCTCCGCCTCTCCGTCGCGCTCGCCGCCGCCCTCCTCTCCACGGCCGCGCGCGCCGCGACCGCCACGAACACCTTCGCCGTCACCGCCCAGGTGGCCGCGAAGTGCTCGGTCACGACGAGCGACATCGCCTTCGGGAGCTACGATCCCACCGCCGGGGTCGACCTCGACGCGCAGGGGTCGCTCACCGTCACCTGCACCAAGGGCACCTCCTTCACGGTCGGCCTCGACAACGGCACCTCGGGCATCTCGGGGACGCGCCAGATGTCCGGCGCGGGCGACGTGCTCGGCTACGAGCTCTACTCCGACTCGACCCGCACGGCCGTCTGGACGAACGCCGCCATGCCGGCGTCCCAGGGCGCGGCGGGCAAGGCCGGCAACCTGCTCTTCGTCTACGCGCGCATCCCCGCGGGCCAGTACCCCACCGCCGGGAGCTACAGCGACACGGTCACCGTGACCGTGAACTACTAGGCGCACTCACGCCGGCAGCGTCCGGCGCGGAGGGGGACACCCGGGACCTCGATGGTCCCGGGTTTTTCGTTTTCTGGGCGCGAGCTCGACGCGGGGCCCGGGACCGCCGTGCGCGGTCGATCGAACGGCGGCGGACGTCCGGAGATCGTCGAGCCAGAACGCCGCCAGTTCGCCGCCGCCCCGGCGGGGGCACTTCTCTACGGCAACTCCCCGATCTATTTGAGGGGCCCCCTCGCGTGGCGTCTTCCACGGCACGCGCGGCCTCGGCTCGCCGCGCATATCCACGAAGACACGATGGAGAACCTGCCTCCCTCGCCCGCGAACCACCCGGACGGCGACCGCTCCGAGCCGCCGGCGCGCGCGCCCGCGGAGCGCAACACCACGCGCGCGGAGCGCCCGCGAGCGGACGCCGAGCGGCCGGTCTCGATCGGCGAGGCCCAGCCGATCGACGTGCTCGCGGTCGACGACGACCCGCGCAACCTCGAGGTGACGCGCGCCCTCCTCTCCGGCTCGGGGGCGCGCATCGTCGAGGCCTCCACCGCCGAGGACGCGCTGCGCATCCTCCTCAGGCGCCAGGTCGCGCTCATCCTCCTCGACGTCAACCTGCCGGGGATGTCGGGGCTCGAGATGGCGAAGCTCGTGCGCGCGCGCGAGCGGACGCGTCACACGCCCATCATCTTCCTCACCGCGAGCTCCGACGTGCGGCTGCTCGAGCGCGGCTACTCGCTCGGCGCCGTCGACTTCCTCACCACCCCCGTGCCGGAGCAGGCGCTCCGCGCGAAGGTCGCGTTCTTCATCGAGGCGCACCGGAAGAACGAGGCCCTGCGCCGCAACGCGGAGCTCCTCCGCGCGGCGCAGGAGCGCGAGCTCGCGCGGAACGTGGCCGAGGCGCGGCGCCGCTGGGAGGAGGAGGCGCTCCGGCGCGAGATGGAGCGGGAGCGGCGGCTCGTGGAGACGCTCCACCGCGCGAACCAGCGGCTCAAGATCCTCTCCAGCGTCCGCAGCGATCTGCTCACGGCCGAGAGCGTGCGCGAGCGGCTCCCGGCCATCTGCGACCGCGTGGCCTCGCACCTCGGGCTCGAGCGCTGGGCGCTGCACGTCGCCGGCCCGGACGGGCGGCTGACGCTCGCCGCCGCGGGCGGTGGGGCGGCCGAGCCGGGGCTCCTGGCCGCGCTCGACTCGGCCGAGGCGATCCTGGGCGGGCTCGCCCCGTGGGTGTCGGCGCGCGGAGAGCCGCTGCCGCCGATCGCCGCCGTGCTCGGCGTCGCTTGCTGCGTGGCGCGGCCGTGCCTCGCGGGCGGAGAGGTGGTCGCCACGCTCGCCTTCGGCTCCGCCGAGCGGGATGCGTGCGACCCGGACGACCCCGCCACCCTCGAGCTCGTCGGCTACGCCGTGGGGATGGCGCTCGAGCGCGATCGCCTCATCGCCGAGCTGCAGGGCCGCAACGCGGAGCTGCGCGAGGCCGACCGCCGCAAGGACCAGTTCCTCGCGATGCTGGCGCACGAGCTCCGCAACCCGCTCGCGCCGGTGACGAACGCGGTGCGACTCCTCCAGGAGTACGGCGCCGACGCCCGCCTGCGGGAGCGCGCGCTCCAGGCGGCGGGGCGGCAGGTGCGGCACATGTCCCGCCTGGTCGACGACCTGCTCGACGTCTCGCGGGTCCGGAGCGGGAAGGTCCGCCTGCGCAAGGACACCGTCGACCTCGTCCAGGTGGTGCGGGAGGCGGTGCAGACGGTGGACGAGCTCGTCACGTCGCGGCGGCACGCCCTCGTGGTGAGCCTGCCCGAGGCGCGGCTCGGGGTGGACGGTGACGCGGTCCGCCTCGCGCAGGTGGTGGAGAACCTCGTCGCGAACGCCGCGAAGTACACCGATCCCGGCGGCCACCTGCGCGTCGCGCTCACGCGCGAGGGGGACCTCGCCGTCCTCTCGGTGCAGGACGACGGGATCGGCCTCGCGCCCGAGCTCGCCGGCGGCATCTTCGAGCCCTTCGTCCAGGCCGAGCAGGGAGTGGACCGCTCCCGCGGCGGCCTCGGCATCGGGCTCTCGCTCGTGAAGAGCCTGGTCGAGATGCACGGCGGCACGGTGCGGGTGGAGAGCCCCGGCCCCGGCCGCGGCTCGACGTTCACCGTGCGGCTCCCCGCGCTCCCTCCCGGCGCGGCGGTGCCCGCGCCGCCGGCGGCCTCGTCCGTGCCCCCCGCGGCCGAGGCCCGCGCGGTGACCCCGCGCGACATCCTCATCGTCGAGGACATCGCGGACATCCGCGAGACCCTCGGCGAGCTGCTGCGCCGCCGCGGCCACGCCGTGCGCGAGGCCGACGGCGGGCGCTCCGCCTTCGCCCTCGCCGCCGACGCGCCTCCGGAGATCGCGCTCGTCGACATCGGGCTCCCCGAGCTCGACGGGTTCGAGGTAGCGCGGCGCCTGCGCGAGCTCGTGCCGGCGGTCCGGCTGGTGGCGCTCACCGGCTACGGCGGCTCCGAGGACCGGCGCCGCGCGGCCGAGGCGGGCTTCCGCGCGCACCTCGTGAAGCCGGTGGACATCGACGACCTCGTCGCCCTCATCGACACGCTGGACTGAGCGTCATCTCCGGGACGTCGAGGGCTGGCGCCCGCAGCGCGCAGCTCGACGCCGGCCAGCTCCGCGCGTCCTGGTGGCCGCGACCCCTCCGGCCGGCCCGCGCGCCTGCGGCGAGCTCAGGGGACCGGCTCGCCGCGGACCTTGGCGCGGAGGTCCACCCACCAGTCGTTCACCGTCCCGTACACGTCGTCGGGCCCCTGGTCGGCGCGGCTCGAGGTGTCGAGATGGCAGACGAACTCGAGGGCGCTGACCCCGTCACCCACGGCGTACGCGACGAGCGAGCCCGACTGCACGCGGATGTCCTCGATCCCCTCGACCTTCTGGTAGCGGAACCCGATCTGCTCGGGCGCCTCCAGCGTGCCGAGGAGCGGGCCGCCGCGGTACACGATCGTCCACCGCCCCTTGTAGATGGCCGGGCCCGCCGCGTAGCGGATCGAGAACGAGATGGGGTAGTCGGGCTCCACGTCCGCCGTCGCGTACCAGCTGTCCGTGCCGTGGATGCGGCTCACGCGCGGGTCGCGCAGCGCCTCGAGCACCTGCGGCACGGACGCGTGCAGGTAGGCCGCGCCGTGCGCGAAGGCGAGCCGGCCCTCGCGCCAGCCGGACACGATCTGGATGGCCTCGGGGTGCGGGTCGCCTCCGTCCGGCGGCGGAAAGGCGGCGGTGGAAGGCTCGATCGGCTGGTAGCCGGCCGCCGGGTCGAACGGCGTCTTCACGTTGTCGGGGCACCCCGTGAGCGCAGCCGCCGCGAGCGCCGCGAGCGCATGAGGGACGCGCATGATCGGCCTCCGGGTGAACGCATAGCGCCGCCGCGGAGCGGCGCCGCTCCCGCACGGCAGCGCGACCCGAGCGGGAGACCTCGAAACGGCACGTTGACGCAAGGTCCGTGCGGTGGTGCGCTCCTCGACGGTGGAAGATTCGCACGCGGTCGCCATCCCGAGGTCGCCATGAAGAAGCTCCTCGCACTCTCCGTCGCGCTCGTCCTCACGGCCTGCGGCGACGGCGGCAACGACAAGAAGGGCCCGGCGCTGACCGGGAAGCTGTTCGGCCAGACGTTCGACCCGGCGGAGGTCGTGTTCGCGGGCCCGCAGCAGTCGGCGAGCTGTACGTTCCCCGGGGTGCCGATCACCTACGGCATCGGCGACGCGCTGATCGCGTTCTCGCCGCAGGCGGGCGCATGCGCCCTCGCGGACCCGTGCCACGGCCGCAAGGACTTCACGTTCGTCGCGGGGCTGCTGGCGCACGCCCAGGTCCCGGCGACGGCGCAGGCCCCGGCGCTCGACGCGGGCTCGTACGCGGTCTACGCGACGCTCGACGAGGCCGTGCCGGCGATCGCCGCGAACGTGTCCGGTCCCATCCGCGCCGCGCTGCTCCCCGCGCAGAAGACGGACGCGCAGTGCGTCCCGGGCACGCCGCCGAGCGCCACGGGCACGATCCGGATCGACTCCGTCGGCGCGACGGAGCTCGTGGGCGAGATCGACGTCACGTTCTCGGACCAGCAGGGGGGCTTTTTGCGCGGGCCGTTCACGGCCAAGGCGTGCCCCGGCGTCACGTTCGACGCCTGCTTCAGCGACACCGGCCTGACGTGCTCCGGGACCCCGACCTGCCAGTGATCGCGTCGCGCCGCGGGGCGGCCGCCATCGGGCGCCTCGCGGTCGTCCTCTCGCTCGTGCTGGCCGCGGGGGCGCCCGCGGGCTCCCTCGCCGGCGAGGACGAGGGCGTGTACCTCGGCCCGCGCTTCCGCTGGGCCGAGATGCCCGTCCTGCAGCGGGTCCTCCACGACGTCGTCGCGATCCCCGCGAACGCGCCGCGCTGGAGCGCGGGCGACTTCGGGCAGCTCGCCCTCTGGTCGGGCGCGGTCGGCGCGCTGATGTTCCCGCTCCACGACCCGGCCGACGCGCGGCTCGATCGCTGGATTCACCGGGAGCTCGACTCGCGCCTGCCCACCGTCTGGACGGAGTGGATGCAGCCGACCCTCTGGGCAGGGATCGCGGCCGGCGGGCTCGGGACCTGGGGGTGGGCGGTAGCGCACGGCGACCAGCGGGTCGCGCAGGGCTGCTCGCTCATGGGCGAGGCGCTCGCGGTCTCGCAGGTCTACCACCTCACCCTCAAGTTCGCGCTCGGGCGCGACGGCCCCTGGGACGGCGACCAGAGCGGCGACATCAAGGGCCCCGCGAACGCGCTGCGCGTCTACCCTGCGGGCACGCCGTCGGGCCACGCCGCGACGCTCTTCAGCCTCGCCACCGCGGGCCTTTCGTACTTCCGGCCGCCGGTCTGGGTGCAGGTGCTCGGGTACGGCGCCACGACCACGCTGGTCGCGTTCCACGTCATCGACCACCGCCACTTCCTGTCGGACTCGCTGTGGGGCTCGGCGATGGGCTTCTACGTGGGGAGGTGGGTGGTCCGGCACCGCGCCTCGCCGCTCGACGCCGACGGGCGCGCGATCCGCGCTCCGCGAGCCTCGGTCGTGCCGCTCGCCGTCCCCGGCGGTGCGGGGCTCGCGCTCGTCGTCCGCGACTGACCGGAGCCCCTCCCGCCCCCCGGTGGGGGCCGCGACGTCATGCCGTTGATCCGCGCCGGGGCCGATGCTTTCTCTCCCGCATGCGCTCGTTCACGCGGTTCGCCTGGGCGGTCCTCACCTACAACCTGCTCGTCGTCGCCTGGGGTGCCTTCGTGCGCGCGACCGGGTCGGGCGCGGGCTGCGGCAAGCACTGGCCGATGTGCAACGGCCAGGTGGTGCCGCGCGCCCCGGCGGTCGAGACCGTCATCGAGTTCACCCACCGCGCGATGAGCGGCCTGGCGCTGCTCCTCGTCGTGGCGCTCGTCGTCGCGGCCGTCCGTGCGTTCCCCGCGGGCCATCCGACCCGCAAGGCGGCGTGGGCGTCGCTCGGCCTCATGATCCTCGAGGCGCTCGTCGGCGCGGGGCTCGTCCTCTTCGGCTGGGTGGCGAAGGACACCTCCTTCGCGCGCGGCTGGGTGATGGGCGTGCACCTCACGAACACGTTCCTCCTGCTCGGCGCGCTGGCGCTCACCGCGGACTGGAGCGCGCAGCCCGGCGGGATGCGCTTCGCGGGGCGCGGGGCGCTCGCGGGCGGCCTGTGGCTCGGGTTCGCGTCGGTGCTCATCGCCGGCGTGACCGGGGCGGTGGCCGCCCTCGGGGACACGCTCTTCCCGGCCACGAGCTTCGCGGAGGGCCTGCGCCAGGAGCTCTCCACCGAGGCGCACGTGCTGCTGCGCCTGCGCGTCCTTCACCCGTTCGCGGCGATCGCCACTGCCGCGGTGCTGCTCCTCGTGGCGCGGCTCGCCCTCCGGCTCCGCCCCGACGCGCGCGTCCGCCGGGCCGCGCTGGGCCTCATCGCGCTCGTGGGCGCCGAGCTCCTCGCGGGCGTCGTGAACCTCGTGCTCGCCGCGCCGGTCCCGCTGCAGCTCCTGCACCTCCTGCTCGCCGACCTCGTCTGGGTCGCGCTCGTCCTCCTCGCGGCGGCCAGCCTCGCCCCGGGGCGGGTGGAGGTCCCGAGCGAGACGCCTGCCGCCCTGCCCGCCGGGCTGCGCGGCTAGCCGCTGCCAGGCTCCCCGTTACGTCCTCGTAGGCGACCGGGTACAATGCCGCGCCTCGTGCGTGCGGCCGGGGGGCTGCGCTCGTCCCGAGCGCTGGCTCGGTCGCACGGAGAACCAGGAGAAATTGAAATGCACGTTCGGACCACTCGGGTCGTCGCGCTTGCGACGCTCGTCACCCTCATCGCCTGCGGCACCGCCGGCAAGCGCACGGCCATCGGCGGCGGCGCGGGCGCCCTCCTTGGCGCGGGCGTCGGCGCGCTGGCGGGCGGCAAGAAGGGCGCGCTCATCGGCGCGGGCGTCGGCGCGTTGGCCGGCGGCTCGGTCGGGCTCTACCTCGACAAGCAGCACAAGGAGCTCGAGAAGGTCGCCGAGGCGAAGCGCACCGAGAACGGGATCCTCGTGAACATGAAGAACGACATCCTGTTCGACACGAACAGCGCCGACCTCAAGGCCGAGGCGGTCACGCAGCTCACGCAGGTGGGCGACATCCTCGCGAAGTACGCGGACGACCGCATCCAGATCGAGGGCCACACCGACTCGTCCGGCTCCGACTCGCTCAACGAGACGCTCTCCCGCAAGCGCGCGGACTCCGTCCGCACCGTGCTCGTGTCGCGGGGCGTCCGCGAGGAGCAGATCTCGGTCGCTGGATACGGCGAGTCGAAGCCGATCGCCGACAACGCCACGAAGGAAGGCCGGGCGAAGAACCGCCGGGTCGAGGTGCACATCGACGTGCCGAATCCCAGTTAGGGGGGGGGGGGGGGGGGGGGGGGGGGGGGGGGGGGGGGGGGGGGGGGGGGGGGGGGGGGGGGGGGGGGGGGGGGGGGGGGGGGGGGGGGGGGGGGGGGGGGGGGGGGGGGGGGGGGGGGGGGGCGCGGGCCCCGGGGGGCCCGGGGGGGGGCCCCCCCGCGACGGCTCCCCGCCGGGAGGGGTTGCACCCCTCCCCGTCGCTTCGCGACGGGGCCCCTCCCTGCTGGCGCGGTCGTTCCAGTGGCGGGTGAAGTGATTAGCGGGGGGCTGGCGAGCCGTCGAGCGGTAGGGCAGTGCACTCGCCTCCTCGCCTCCTGCGCTCGTGGCTCGCTCGGCCGCTCGGTCCAGCCCGCTCCACCTGGCGCTGGCGCGGGCCTTCCTCGGCTGCGCAGCTTGAGAGACACGAGCGCCGCGGGCGTGAGGGGGGAGCATGCGAGACCGGATCGCGTGGCCGGAGCTGCCGCTGTCGCGCTGGAGCGACACGCGCGCGACGCTGCACATGTGGACGCAGGTCATCGGCAAGGTGCGCCTCGCGTCCACGCCGCTCGTGAACCACTGGTGGAACGTGCCGCTCTATCCGACGGCGCGCGGGCTCACGACCTCGCTCATGTTCCACGGCGCGACCGGCTTCGAGATCTCGCTCGATCTCCTCGACCACCAGCTCGAGGTCGCGACGAGCGACGGGACCTTCGGCGCGATGCCGCTCGTGGCGCAGCCGGTGTCGCGCTTCCACGCGCGGCTCATGGGGATGCTCCGCGACCTCGCCATCGACGTGCCCATCCGCACGATGCCGGTGGAGGTGCCCGACCCCGTCCCGTTCGACAAGGACGACCTCCACGCCTCGTACGATCCGGAGTTTGCGCAGCGCTTCTGGCGCGTGCTCCTCGCGACGACCCGGGTCCTGTGCGACTTCCGGGCGCGCTTCCTCGGCAAGGCGAGCCCGGTGCACTTCTTCTGGGGGAGCTTCGACCTCGCGGTCACGCTCTTCTCCGGCCGGCGCGCGCCGGAGCGTCCCGGCGCGGACTGGATCACGCGCGAGGCCTACTCGCACGAGGTGATGTCGTTCGGCTTCTGGCCGGGCGGTGGCGGGTTCGAGGACGCGGCGTTCTACGCGTACGCGGCGCCGGAGCCGCCGGGCTTCGCCTCCGCGCCCGTCCGTCCGCGCGAGGCCCGCTACGACCAGGGGCTGCACGAGTTCCTGCTGCCCTACGCGGCGGTCTGCGCCGACGCCGATCCGGACGCGCGGCTCCGGGAATTCCTCGAGACCACCTACGAGGCAGGGGCGGAGCTCGGAGGCTGGGATCGCGCCGCGCTCGAGCGCGGCGCGCCCGCGGAGGCGGCCGCGCCGGCTTACGGCGAGACCTCCGGCGCCCCGCCGCCGGTCCACTGACCCCCCGGCGGGCGTTGAGGCCTGCTCGCCCGCCGGCAATGGGAGTGCCCGGATCGCGGACCGGCACGTGGAGGAGCCATGAAAGAGACGCACACCTGGAACGACCGGCTCGAGGTCGGGCACGAGGCGATGGATCACGACCACCACCTGCAGATCGGGCTGGTGAGCGCGTTCGTGGACTCCCTCGAGCAGGGCCGCCCGTGGATGGCGCGGCGCCTCGCCGATCAGCTCCTCGCTTACAGCGTGGCGCACTTCGGCAGCGAGGAGCTGCTCATGGAGGGCAGCGCGTTTCCCGAGCGCGACGCCCACGCGGGCGAGCACGGCGCGTTCCTCGAGCAGATGCGCGAGCTGCAGCGCGCGTTCGCGAGCGGGGACGAGCAGCTCGCCACGACCGCGGCGCTCGACCTCCGGACCGCCCTCGCGGCGCACATGAACGACGCCGATCGGCGGCTCGCGGCGCACGTCGCGCCGCACACGCACGGCTGACGGACCTCCGTCGCGTCCCAGCGCGGCGAGCGCTCGCCCGTCTCCCCGTGGCCCGGAAGCCGTTCTCGACGCAAGGAATTGCGGCTGTGCGCCGGCGGTTCGACACCTCGGTCTCTCCGGAGGTGTTCGTGGCCACGTTCCTCGCCGTGCTGATCGCCGTCTCGCTCGCCGTGCTGGTCGCTGCACTCGCCAAGCTGACCCGCCCGTCCGGGCCGGCACGGCTGCCCGCGCGCGTGACGGTGCCTGCCCGCGCCGGCCGTCTGCGCCGCCGTCGCTGACGGCGAGCCCAGCCGACGGTGCGCGCGCGACCCTCTCCCGGTCGGCGCCGCTCCGGTGAACGCGCATTCATGTCGTGGCGCGTGGTCGCTTCGCGCGCCCCGTCGCCTCTCCCGCCAGCGCGCGTCCCTCGACCGTGGGATGCCGCGGGCCCTCGGTTCACTCCCCGTCCTGTGCGCGGCGAGACCCAGGCCACCCACGTGAACGGGTTCGCAGCGGGTCCGGGGCGAACGGGGTAGACACCGTAGGTGAAGGGTGGGGCGGTGCGTCCGGCGGCGAGGCGGTGAGCCGTCCGCGCGCACGGGCGCGAGCCGCGGCATTTGGCGCGCGAGCGCTCGCCAGGCTCGGGCGGCGGCTCCGCGCGGGCGGGACGTCCGCCCTCCCGCCGCGTCTCCGTCGCGCCCATCGTTCGGCGAGGGGGACGCCACCATGACGCGTCGAGAGTTCCTGGAGCTGTCCGCGGCCATGACCCTCGCGCCGCTCGCCGCGTGCGGCGGTCGGTCGGCACAGGGCGGGACGCATGACGCCGTCCCGGCGGCCGGCGGGTCGCCGCTCCCGCAGCGGAAGCTCGGGCGCACGGGCGTGGCGGTCTCGCTCGTCGGGCTGGGCGGCTTCCACATGGGGATGCAGGCGACGGAGGAGGAGAGCCTCCGCATCGTCCGCACCGCGGTGGACGGCGGCATCACCTTCCTCGACAACTGCTGGGACTACAACGACGGCGAGAGCGAGCGGCGGATGGGGAAGGCGCTGCAGAACGGTTACCGCGAGAAGGTCTTCCTCATGTCGAAGATCGACGGCCGCGACGCGGCGACGGCGGCGCGGCAGATCGACGAGTCGCTCCAGCGCCTGCGCACGGACCACCTGGACCTCATGCAGATCCACGAGGTCATCCGCCCCACCGATCCCGCGCGCTGCTTCGCGGCGGGTGGCGCCATCGAGGCGCTCGTCGCCGCCCGGCAGGCCGGCAAGCTCCGCTACATCGGCTTCACCGGGCACAAGTCGCCTCGCTGGCACCTCGAGATGCTGCGCGAGGCGGACGCGCACGGCTTCCGGTTCGACACGGTGCAGCTGCCCCTCAACGTCCTCGACGCGCACCACGACAGCTTCGAGAAGAACGTCCTCCCGGTGCTCGTCGAGAAGGAGATCGGCGTCATCGGCATGAAGCCGCTGGCGGACGCCCGCATCGTGAAGCAGGGGATCGCCTCGCCGGAGGAGTGCCTCGGCTACGCGATGAGTCTCCCCGTGAGCGTGGTCGTCACCGGCTGCGATACCATCGAGCGTGTCGAGCAGGCGCTGCGCGTCGCGCGGGGCTTCCAGCCGCTCGCCGAGGATCGCGTGAACGCGCTGCTCGCCCGCACCGCCGCGGCGGGGCAGGACGGCGCGAACGAGCTCTACAAGACGACCGAGGAGTACGACGGGACGACTCAGAACCCGCAGTGGCTCGGGTAGGGCGACCCTCACCTCCGCCCGGCGCGAGCCTCCCGCGCGAGCGCGATCCGATCGAGCAGCGCCGCGAGCCGCACCCCGGCCTTCTGGAGCTGCGCCTCCGCCCGCGCCCGCTGCCGGTCCGGGTACGCGTCCGGCAGCACGAGGCTGCGGCCCTCTCGTGGGAGCGGCTCGAGCTCCGCGTACAGCGCCCGCGCGAGCGCGTGCGACTCGTTCGCCCACGCGGCGGGCGACGGCTCGGCCGCCGCGGGCGCCGCCTCCGGGCCGCGGACCTCGCGCGCGAGGGCGCGCCCCGCCGCCACCGCGCCGCGGCGGTACAGGATGGGTCGGAGCACGTCCTCGTCCCACACCCGGTGCAGGCTGCGCGGCCTCTTCCCGCCGCGCGTGCGGGTCTCGAGCTCGGTGCCGCCGCGATCGCGACCGTCCGCGTGCAACGGCTGGTGCACGTCCGCCGCGAGGTGGACGAGCCAGCGGAACGCGTCCGCCCTCCGGACGGCCGAGTCTCCGTCGCGGAGCTCTGCGACGGCGCGCTCCATCGCGGCGACGATGCAGGCGTCCCCCGGACAGTCGCGCTCGCGCACGTAGCCGGCGGCGCCGGGAGGGATGTTCACGTAGTGCCAGGGCCGCGTGGCGGGCTCGCGCTGGGCGTCGGCCCATCCGGCGACGCGCGCGTCGGACATGGGCGTCGCGCCGAGGAGCTCTCGCACGAGCCGCCGCGCCGCGGGCGTGAGCCGCTCCTCCGCGACCGCCGCCGCGACGCGGTGGCCCTGCGTGGACCAGGCCGCGGCCGGCGACGGCCCGACGGCGAGCGCGGCGGCGAGGGCGAGGAGCGGGAGCGTGGCGGGGGAGCGGGTCATCTGGCCTCGGCGTCTAGGGGAGAACCTCGAGCCTACCGCTCCCCGCCGACGCGGACCTCGGCTCGCACCGGGTTCGGGGCTTCACACGCGCCCCGCAGGCGATACTAGCGCCGCGCGGAGTCGTTGGAACCGAGTGGAACCCGGCGCCGGAGGCGACGAGCGGTCCGGGCCGACCGGACCGCGCCTGCGGTATCGTGCGCGCGATGGATCGCGAGCGCGTGGCGCTGTACGTCGGGACGGTGGCGGCCTACTCGGACATGTACGTGACCCAGCCGATCCTCCCGCTGCTCTCGCGGGAGTTCGGCGTGGGTCCGGCGCGCGCGGGGCTCACCGTCTCGGCGGTCGTCCTCGCCGTCGCCGCCGCCTCGAGCGTGTACGGTCCGCTCTCCGACGCGCTCGGGCGGCGGCGCGTCATGGCGAGCGCGACGGCGCTCCTCTCCCTCGCGACCCTCGCCTGCGCCGCGGCGCCGTCGTTCGGCGCGCTCGTCGGCCTGCGCGCGCTGCAGGGCGCGTTCGTGCCGGGCATGACCGCGGTCGCGGTGGCCTACGCGGGCGACCGGTTCTCCCCCGCGGAGCTCGGACGGGTCGTCGGCGGCATCATCGCCGCGTCGGTCGTGGGCGGGCTCGTCGGGCGCGTCGGGTCGGGCGCCATCGCCGCCCACCTCGGCTGGCGCGCCGCGTTCGTGGCGTTCGCGGCGCTCACCCTCGCCGCCGCGGCGGTGCTCGCTCGCGGGCTCGTGCCGGGAGCGCGCGTCGCCGGGCGCGGGATCGTCGCGGCGTACGCCGGGATGCTGCGGCACGTCCGCGATCCGCGCCTCGTCGGGGCCTACCTCGTCGGCCTCTCGCTCTTCTTCGGCTGGATGGGGATCTTCACCTACCTGCCGTACCACCTGTCCGCCCCGCCGTACGGGCTCTCCACCGCGGCGGTCTCGAGCGTGTACGTCGTGTACGCCGCGGGCGTCGTCGCGTCGCCGCTCGCGGGCAGGCTCTCCGGCCGCGTGCCGCCCCGGCGCCTCATCGGCCTCGGCCTGGCGGGCGAGGCGCTCGGGATGGTGCTCGTGCTCGCGGGGCCCCTGCCGCTCGTGGTGATGGGGCTCGTGGTGCTCGTGCTCGGGACGTTCACCGCCCAGGCGGTCGTGCCCGCGTTCGTGAACGCCTCGGCGCGGACCGCCAAGGGCGGCGCCAGCGCGCTCTACCTCGCCTTCTACTACGCGGGCGGGACGCTCGGCTCGGCGCTCCCCGGGTTCGCCTGGCAGGCCGGGGGCTGGGGCGCGGTGGTGGCGGTCTGCGCCGCCTCGGTCGGCGTCGGGATCGCCGCGAACGCGGCGCTGTGCGGGCGCGCGCCCGCCTGATCCGCACGCCCCCGCGCCGCGCTACTTCAGTAGCTTCACGAAGCCGAGGGCGCGGGACTGGCGCCGCGGGGCGAGGGCCCATCCCCGCCAGCTGCGCGCGACGCTCCGCTCGACGAGCTCGTGGGTCGAGAAGCGACCGGGGCCGGCGGTGAGCAGCGCGGCGGCGATCCCCATGAGCGCGAGGTTGAACTCGAACCCGCCGTTCACGTTGGAGAAGCCCTTCGGCGCGTGCACCTTCGCGACGGCGACCGCCTGCGTGGCGAGGATCGCGAGCGCGCCGAGGCGGGTGCCGATCCCGAGGATCGCGGTCGCGCCGCCGAACACCTCCGCGACGCCGGTGAGCGTCGCCCAGGTGACCCCCGGCTTGATCCCGAGCCCCTCGAACATCTCCCCGGTCTGCTTCGGACCCTCACCTCGCAGCTTCTGCAGGCCGTGGTACAGCATCGTCGCGCCGAGCGTGGCGCGCACCGGGACGAACGCAGCGTCCTTCGCGACAGCGGTCATCGAGCTCACGAGATCTCCCCCCGGGGAAATCTGGTGCCCTGAGCCGGCGCGACAAGGAGCGCGCCGCCTCACGAGCGCCGCCACGCACGGCGGCGCGGCGAGGGCGCGCGGGGCGAGCGCTGGAGGGGCAACGTCACCGGGGCCGGTAGGTCCCGACGCGGACGGCCGCGCGGACTCGCACCGGCTCCGGCAGCGCGGCGATCCGGGCGGCGAGCGCGGCGGCGTCGGCGTGCCACGCGCTCGGGCCCATGCCGACGAGCGTCCGCACCTCCGCATGCTCGAGGGCGAGCTCGCGCGAGGCGAGCACCTCGCCCTGGAGCACGAAGCGCTCCCCCAGGCTCGCCTCGACGCGCTCGGCCTTCTCGGGGTCCACCGCGAGGAGCCCGAGCGCGTCCACGAGCGCGGCGAGGTGCTCGGGCGCGGGCGTGACGACGACGAGCGCGCCGCCCTCGCCGAGCACGCGCCGGAACTCGGGACCGTTGCGCGGCGCGAAGACGTCGAGGACGAGCCGCGCCGCGCCGTCCGCGACGGGCAAACCGCGCCACGTGTCGCACAGCGCGGCCGCGGCCCGGGGGTGGGCGCGCGCCGCGCGGCGGAGCGCCGGCTTCGAGACGTCGAGCGCGAGCCCCGCGGCCTCGGGGAGGGCGTCGAGCACCGCCGCGAGGTGGTGCCCGGTGCCCGCGCCCGCGTCCACCACGAGCCGCGCGGGCCCGGCGCCGCCGGACCACGCCTCGCGCGCCGCCGCGACGAGCGCGTCCGTCACGAACGCGTAGTGTCCCGCGGCGAGGAACGCCGCGCGGGCGGCGATCATCTCGCCCGAGTCGCCTGCGTGCGGGCGGCTGCCGGTGTCGAGGCTCACGTAGCCCTGCCGGGCGAGGTCGAAGCTGTGCCCGGCGGGGCAGCGCAGCGCGCGGCCGCTCCCGGCGGCGACCTCGGCGAGCGGCCCCGCGCAGAGCGGGCAGCGCAGGGCGTTCAGGATCTCGGGGAGCATCGGAGCCCGGCTTAGCACGAACCGGGACCGCGGGTGCCCCGACTCGCCAGCAGGCACGCATCGCGCCGGCCCGCGCGAGCGAGCGACGCCCTCACCCCCCGAGCTCCTCGACCAGGCGCCGGACGAGCTCGCGCGCGGGCAGCGCGCGCGCCCGCGCGACGCCCTGCCCGGCCCAGAGCGACAGGTGCTCCGGGTCGCCCTGCTGCGCCGCCGCGGCGCGCATCGGACGGGTGAGGGCGTTCTGGAGCGGGTAGGGGAGGATCGCGCCCGGCTCTGCGTCGACGAGGCGCATGAAGGCGTTCTCGAGCCCGCGCGCCGGCCGCCCCGAGAACGCGCGCGTGAGCGCGGTGGTGTCGGCGCGCGCGGCGAGGATCGCCCGCTTGTAGGCGGCCGACGCGCCGCACTCCGGCGTCACGAGGAACGCGGTGCCGAGCTGCGCCGCGGCGGCGCCGAGGCGCAGCATCGCCGCGACGTCGCGCCCGTCCATGAGGCCCCCCGAGGCGATCACCGGGACGCGCACGGCGGAGACGCTCTCGGCCACGAGCCGCGCGGTGGGGACGAGCGCCGCCTCGAACGGCCCGGCGAAGGTGCCCCGATGGCCGCCGGCCTCGGCCCCCTGCGCGACGACGGCGTCCACGCCGGCCCGCTCGAGCAGCCGCGCCTCCTCCACCGTGGTGGCGGTCCCCATGGTGAAGACGTCGCGCTCCCGGAGACGCCCGAGGACCTCCGCGGACGGGACGCCGAACGTGAAGCTGAACGCCGCGGGGCGCGCGTCGAGCACCACCGCGAGCTGCGCCTCGAACGCGTCCGCGGCGAGCGTGGGGACCGTGGGCGGCGGGAGGCCGAGGCGCTCGTGGACGCCCGCGAGGAGCTCGAGCATCCGCCGCGCGTCGCCCCCGGCGCTCGCGTCCCACCCGCCGGCGAACAGGTTCACCGCGAAGGGCGTGGACGTCCGCGAGCGAATCTCGCCGATCGCGTCCTCGAGCTGCTCCGGAGAGAGGTACGCCGCGCCGAGGCTCCCGAGCGCGCCGGCCTCCGAGACCTCCGCCACGAGGGTGGTCGTGGGGATGCCTCCGAGCGGCGCCTGGATGATGGGGTGCTCGAAGCCGAGCCGCGCGAGGAGCGCGTTCGCCTGGGCTGCCATGCGGTCTCTCCCTTGCCGAGCGGCGGCCGCCCCTCCGGGCGCGAGCCGAGGTCTCGGGAGGCTCTAGGCCGGAGGAGACGCCGCGGCACAGGCGCGAGGGGGGCGCCCCCGGCGGAGAGCGCGGGACCCTCGTCACGAGACACCTCGCGTGCGGGGGAGAGAGTAGGGCCGCGCACGCGCGCCCACCTCATGGCGCCACCCGCTCGCATGGAGCCTGCTGCGACGCACGCTGCCTGCCTGCGCCGGGCGGCCTCGTCGTTGCGCTCCTCGACGTGCCTTACAGGCACGCCTGCGGTGCTCCCTCCTCGGAGCGCCCGGCTCGGCGACGGCATCGCGCGTCTCGCGACGGCTCCACGCAAGCGACGGGCGCCATCACAGGTCGATCCGCCGGAGCCGATGAACCGCCGCCACGATGGGCAGGACGATCCACGCGAGGACCGAGGCGCAGAGGAGGAGCGCCGCGCCCACCGGTCCGCCGGTGAGCCGCAGGAGCGCGAGGGACGCTGCGCCGAACGCGGCGGTGCCTTGGACGGCGAGGAGCGATCCGACCCGGATCGCGCTCGCGGGGTTCACGACGACCGAGGCCACGAGGAGGCGCGACGCGGCCGTGGAGCGGAGCAGCGTCGCGACGCCGAGCGCGGCCACGTCGACGAGCACCGTCGCGGCGAACCAGACCACGAGGGCGAGCGCGAGCGCCCGCGTCCGCTTGCGCCCCACGGCGCCGGCGCCGACGAGCGCCGCGATCGCGAGGAAGACCGCGGTGAGCAGGACGGCCCCGAGCACGAGGAGGAAGTACGCGCCCGCGCCCTCCTCCCCGGCGTTCAGGAACACGACGAGCCCCGCCGCGCCGAACCCGATGAGCTCGGCGGCCGAGAGGGCGACGAAGAGGCCCGCGAGCTGCCCGAGCAGGACGACGCCGCGCCCGATGGGCTGCGAGAAGAGGAGCTCGGCGGTGCCGCGCTCCGGCGCGACGGCGAGCACGCCCATCACGAGCGCCGCGAGCGGCACCACCAGGACGACGAGCTGGACGAGCGACACGCTGGTGCGCGCGAAGTCCTCGAAGCCGCTGCCGCCCGAGAGGACGTAGCCGCTCGCGGCCACGCCCACGGCGAGCAGCGCGAACACGCCCGCGAAGATCGCCGTCCAGCGCGAGCGGACCGCGAGCGCGATCTCCTGGCGCGCGACGAGGGAGAGGGCGGCCAGCCGGGTCGGTGCGCTCATCTGCCGTCCGGTGGCCCCGCGGGGCCGAAGATCTCCGCGGCGGTCGCCGGGACGCCGCCGCGCGCGGCGGGATCCGCGTCGCGGGAGGCGGCGTCCGCGTGCGCGACGAGGTGCGAGCCCATCGGCGTCTCGAGCCTGGGATTCCGCGTGTACGTGGCGCGCGCCGTCCGGACCCACTCGCCGGTCCGGTGATCGGCGACCCAGGCCACCGCGCCCGCGTGGGGGCGGGACGCGGCCAGGTGGCGGGCGAGGCAGCCGAGGTCGTCGAAGAACAGCGGCTCCTCGCCCGGCGCCACGAGCTGCGCGGCGAAGTGGCGATCCGAGACGGCCATCCGGCAGAACGCGCAGGCGTCGTTCCGGGTGTCGAGGGGCGCCGGCGCGGGCGACCGGGTCCGGCAGGCGAGCGCGGCGAGGAGCGCCAGCGCGCCGAGCGCGCGCGAGAGGGAAGACGTCATGCCCGCACCTCCGTTCCGGAGCGCCCGGCGGCGCCGACGAGCTCGTCGTAGAGGAGGTCGAGCCGCCCCTCCTCCGAGGAGAGGCCGCGCAGCTCGGCGCCGCTCGCGCGCACCGCCTCCAGCGCGGCGGCGCGGACCGCGGCGGGCCCGATCACCACGATCTCGTCCCCGTGGAGCTCGGCGCCGGGCGCCAGCCGCTCGAGCTCGGACGGGAGCGCGGCCGGCGCGCGCGCGACGCGCAGGCGCAGGACCCCGCGCCGGGCGAGGCGCTCCGCGAGCTCGGCGCGATCGAGGTTCCCGACGAGCGCCCCGTCCACGAGCACGGCGACGCGGTCCGCGAGACGCTCGACGTCGGCGAGCTGGTGCGTGCTGAAGAGCACCGCGCGTCCCTCGCTGCGGCCGCGATCGGCGAGCGCGTGGGCGGCGGCGAGGCCGGCGCGGTCGAGGGAGGAGGTGGGCTCGTCGAGCAGGAGGATGGGCGCGTCGGCCAGCGCCACCACGGCGAGCCCGAGCCGCTGGACCATGCCGCCCGAGTAAGTCCCGACCGGACGGTCCGCCGCGCCCTCGAGCGCGGCCAGCCCCAGCGCGGCCTCGGTGCGCCCGCGGGCGGCGCCCCGCAGCCGGCGGTAGAACTCGACCACCTCGCGCCCGGTGAGCGCCTCGGGGAACGCCACCTTCTGCGGCAGGAACGAGACGCCCCGCCGGGCCTCGGGCAGCGCCGCGGAGCGGAGCGGCTCGCCGATCTCCACGCGGCCGTCGGTCGGCCTTACGAGCCCCGCCGCGGCCTTGAGGCACGTGCTCTTCCCGGAGCCGTTCGGGCCGAGGAGCGCCACGACCTCGCCGCGGGTCACCGCGAGGTCGACGCGCGAGACCGCGCGCTGCCGGCCGTAGCGCTTGCCGAAGGCGTCGAAGCGGATCACGGCGCCTCCACGTGCCGCCGAGGTCGCGCGCCGGCGAGCAGCGCCCCGCCGGCGGCGAGCGCCGCGAGCGAGCCCGCGAGCCCGAGCGGATCGGGCCTCCGCGGGCGCGGCGAGGGGCGGGGTACGGCGGGGAGCGAAGGCGGGCGCGCGAGGGGCCGCCGGTCGGCGACCTCGGACGGCGCGAGCACGGGGAACGCCCGCTCGGCGACCCCCAGCGCTGCGGCGGCGAGGCTCTGGGCGAGCAGATCGGCGGCGGTGAGGTTGCCGCGCAGGTGATCGAACAGGCTCCCGAGCACGAACGGCCGATCGGAGGCACCGTCGCCGTCGAGGTCGGGCTCGTCGTTGTCCGACCAGTAGTTGCCGTCGAGGACCGTGTCCGTCCGGCGGCCCACGAGCGTGAGGGAGGTCAGGTTCGCGATGAACGCGTTCCCCTCGATCCGGTTCTCGCCGCACGAGTCGTACACCACGAGGGCGGTGTCCGACTCGGCGACGACGTTCCTGCGCAGGAGGTTGCGGTAGGAGCCCTCGAGGAAGACGCCGCGCGCGTTGTCCGCGAGCAGGTTGTCCTCGGCGAGCGAGTCGTCGCAGGCCTTCAGGAGGAGGCCGACCGAGGCGAAGCCGCGGTTGTGGAGGAAGCGGTTCCGCCGGAAGACGAGCCGCCGCGAGTACATGAGCACGCCGCCGGCGTCCGAGCGCTCGAAGAGGTTGTCCTCGAAGACGTTGTCGTCCGAGTACATGAAGTGGATCGCGTAGCGCAGGTCGCGGACGGAGTTGCGGAGGATCGTGCCGTGCGGCGAGGACTGGATGTAGAGCCCGTCGCGGCAGTCGGCGATGTCGTTCCCCTCGAGCGTGAACCCGTCCGTGTTCCAGACGTGGATGCCCGAGCCCTTCTCGCCCGGATCCTTCCCTCGGACGCCGCGCACCACGTTCGCCTCGACGCGCGCGCCGGGCGCCTCCCGCAGGTACACGCCGAAGAGCGCGTTCGCGATCCGGTTGTCGCGCACCACGGCTCCCGGCGCGGAGACGTGCACGCCGGAGCTGTCGCGGCCGAGGTCGCCGCCGCCGCGCCCGTCCACGTCGAACCCGGCCACCGTCACGCCGGCCGCCCGGATCCGGACCACGCTCCCCTTGCCGGAGCCGCGCAGGAGCGGCCGCCCGCGCCCGACGAGCCGCAGCGGGCGGTCGATGACGAGGTCGCCGTCGTACGTCCCCGGCCCGACCTCGACGGTCGCGCCCGCGGGCGCCGCGTCGACGCGCGCCTGGAGCGGCGAGGCCTCGCCGGGGGGCGGCCGGCCCTCGAGCTGCCCCGGCGCGACGCTCGGCATGTCGCCCCCGGCCTGCGCCGCGATGAGGGCGGCGAGGAGCCCGGCCGCGGTCATGCGGGCTCGGCGGCGAGCTCGCGCCGCGCGCCCCGGACGGCGACGGCGAGCGCGACCGCCATCGCGACCGCGGCGACGATGATCGCCCAGGTCCCGACGCCGGGGTACGAGTACACCTCGAAGTTCGCGAGCTGCTTCGAGCCGAACACCGGCGGCATGAACGGCGGGACCTTCACGGGCGCGGTCGGCGCGAGCTCGTGGCCGTACGCCCACATCGTCTTCGCGAACGACCACAGGGAGAACGCGCCGACGTACATGGACAGGACCGTCACGTCGAGCACGTTCCCGACGGTCCCGAACACGGCGGCGCGGAGAAGCAGGAGCGCGAGGGCGCCGAAGACGAACGGCATCCACAGGAACTCCTTGAAGCTCTCCTGCGCGAGGTCGTGCATGCCGATGTAGTGGTTGAGGAGGTTGATCTCCTTCAGGTCCTGGCCGCCGTTGCCGCCCACGAGCTGCGAGGCGTAGATGTGCAGCCGCAGGCCGTCCTGGTACTGCGGCGCGAACATCGTCATGTCCCACAGCGGCTGCGTGAGCGCCACGACGAGCAGCACCGCCGCGAGCACGAGGAGCGCCCGCGGCGCAGCGCTGATCGGCGAGTCCAGCACCCGGTGGCTCTTCACGATGTAGCCGCGCAGCCGCCCGGCCGGCGGCGACATCGCCCGTTCCGATCGCATCACGCGCCCTCCGCCGTCAGTCGTGGCCGTTGTCGCGCTTGCGACCCTTCTCGTCGCCGCCCGCGCGCGGCTTCACGATGAGATAACCCTGCATCTCCTGGTGGAGCGCGGAGCAGAAGTTCGTGCAGTAGTAGGGGAACACGCCCGGCTTGTCGGCCTTGATGGTGACCGTCTTCGTCTCGCCGGGATCGAGGACGAGGTTGCGGTTGTACCCGAGCAGCCCGAACCCGTGCAGCTCGTCCGTCGTCTGCTCGATGTTGGTGATGGCGAAGGTGACGGTGTCGCCCTGGTTCACCTCCACGCTCGTCGGCGTGATGGTGGAGCGGACCACCACGGTGCGCACGATCACCTTGTCGCCCTCGCGCTTCAGGCCCGCCTCCTTCACGTCCCAGGTCGCGAGGGGGTGGTGGTTCTCCTCCTTCGGGTAGACCTCGATCGGCTTCACCTTGTCCGCCTTGATGATCTGCGCGTAGTGCGGCTCGGGCTCGGTGAAGGCGTCGTAGAGCAGCTTCATCTTCTCCTCGGTGATGTCGATGAGCTGCGACGACTCGGGCTGCGACGGCCCGAGCGACAGGTGCCGCCCGTGGGAGAGCTTGTTGAGCGAGACGACGTACTTGCCGTCGGGGCTCACCGTGTCGCCCTCGGCGGCCGCGAGGTGGCCGACCGAGTACGAGACCGGGATCTTGTCGACGACCTCCCAGGTCCCGAGCTTCCACTTCGCGATCGCGCTGTCGACGAACAGCGAGGTGTACGCGTAGCCGTCCGTGCCGAACTGGGTGTGCAGCGGGCCGAGTCCCACCGGCACCTCCGCGTCCTTGATCGACTCGTACTTGAGCACCGGGATCCCGTCCTCGTCGCCGGCGAAGTCCTTGTTCCGGATCGCGGTCTGCACCTTCTCGAAGTTGAACGCGGTGGTGACGCCCTGGAGCTTGCCCGAGCCGACGATCCACTTGCCGTCGGGAGAGACGTCCACGCCGTGCGGCGACTTCCCGCAGGGCATGAGGTAGATGAGGCCGGGGACGTCGCGCGGGTCGAGCACGCGCACGCCGCCGATCATCTTGCCCTTGCCTGCGGCGACGGACTTCTCGGCGAGCCGCCAGTCCACCGCGGCGATGTAGTCGCGGTCGCGCTGCGAGGCGGTCACCTCGAGCTTCCCCGTCGCGCGCTCCGAGTTGTAGCAGGTGAAGAACATCCACCCGTCGGACACGCCCTTGCCGGCGTCACCCAGGTCCCAGTCGAACGGCGGGGTCACGATCTCCCACCCGAGCGACATCTCGCCCGACTTGGGATCGATCTTCACGCCGACGACGACGCCCTTGTAGTCGGTGGCGTACTTCTCGATGGGCGCGTAGGTGCCGAGCGGGATCGGCACCGAGAAGCGCGAGGACATCATCGCGTACTCGGTGTTCGGCGTGACGAACGACGAGCCGTGGTTGCCCGAGACGTTCGGGATGGGGCCGAGGATCTGCTTCGTCTTGAAGTCGCGCAGGTCGATGCGCGCGACCCGCCCGTTCATGTCGTTGATGAAGAGCCAGCGGCCGTCGTAGTCGCCCTTCGTCTCCGAGAGGCCCGGGTGGTGAGCGTCACCCCAGGTGTACTCGCCGAGCATCTTCCGCGTGTCGTCGTCGAACCCGTAGCCCGTGCCGGGGTAGGGCGTGAACACGGGGATCGTGCCGAGGTGCCGCATCGAGGGCAGCCCGTACACGAACACCTGGCCGGAGTGACCGCCCGACGAGAACATGTAGTACTCGTCGAGATCGCCCGGGGCGATGTACGTCTTCTGCGCGGCCACCGCCGTGTCCGACGCGGCCGCCGGGGCGCGGCGTCCCCCCTTCGGCTTCGACGGCGCGCAGCCCGCGATCGAGATCATCGCGAGCGCGGCCGCCGCCATCGCGACGCGCCTGCTTCCTTGCACCGTCATGGCGTCCTCCTGATGTTCGCGGGCTCGACGCCCCGCTCCGTGGGCTTCGCGGCGGGCTCCGCGCCCTTCGCGCGCTCCTTCTGCCAGGCGGCGAACGCCTCGCGGAGCTTCGCGATCGCGACCTTCTTCTCCTCCGGCGTGAGGATGATCTGCCGGGAGAGCACCACCGCCATCGTGCCGGTCGGCGCCGCGAGGAAGTCGTCGAGGGTGCGGCCGAAGCGCTTCTGCACGTCCTCGACGGCGATCGACAGGTCCGGCCCGATCTGCGCGGGGCTCTTCACGCCGAGCGAGGAGATGCTGTGGCAGACGAAGCAGCCGGTCTTCACGAACCAGGCGCCCGGCCCGGTGCGCATCCGCTCCTCCTCCGCCACCTCCTGCTGCGTCTGCGGCTCGCTCCGCGGCGCGCCCGGGGCGAAGGACGTCGGGAGCGACGTGCGCTGCCAGGAGGTGACGAGCATGGCGAGCGCCTGCACCTCGCGGGTCGAGAACCCGAAGTTCGGCATCACCGTCTCCGGGACGATCGCCTTCGGCTCCTTCAGGTGCGCGACGTGCCAGGCGAACGCCGTCTTCTGGCCGAGGAGGCGCGAGTAGTCGTACTGCTCGGGCGCCTTGTCCCCGACGTAGGTCAGGTCGGGGCCGATGGTGCCGCCGCGGCCGTTCACGACGTGGCACGCCCGGCAGCCCTTGTCGCGCACGAGCTTCTTCGCGAGGTTCACCGCGTCGGCCCCCTTCGTCTCGCGCTCGAAGCGGTGGCAGAGGTTGCAGTTGATCTGGATGAGCGCGCCCTTGTCCTCCCAGGCGAGCGAGTACGCCTCGCCGAGGTACGGCCCGAGCACCGGCTCCTCCCAGTGCGGCGCAGGGCCGTGCGCCTCGTCGGCGTCGATCGAGTACCCCTGGCCGCCGTGGCAGGCGGTGCAGCCGAACCGCTCGACCGGGTGGGTCCGGAGGATCTCCGGCGGGTGCGTGCGAAACGGCTCCTCCGCGGCCTCGAACCCCTTCCACGGCCCGGCCTGGTGGCAGGTGATGCAGCGGTCCGCGCGGCGCAGCTCGGGCACCCAGATCTGCACGAGGCCGTCGTGCACCCCTCGCGCCTTCTCCTCGCCGAACTTCTCGGCGACGCGCCCGCGGAACTCGGCCTGGTACCAGCGCCAGTCCTTCGCGCGGTCACTCCACACGAACAGGATCGTCGAGACGACGAGCAGGACGCCGACGATCGCGAACAGGAGCCGGTCACGGGATGCGAACGGCGATGGCGTCACGGGTTCCATGGTCAGAACCGGGTCGGCATCTCGGGCCAGGCCTGCCACGGCCAGTAGAGGTGCCAGTAGGGGCCGCGAGAGAACGTGCCGACGATGGTGAGGAGGAGGACGATGGCGACGATCACGAGGAAGACGGCGTTCTGGGTGCGGCGGCTCCGGGGGAACCACCGCCCCGCCGCCGCGGCCGGGCTGCGATCGAGCCACGGCCAGACGACGAGGAGCGCGACGAGCAGGCCGGGCAGGATGACGCCGCCCACGAGCGCCCCGTTCACGGTGAAGGAGCCGACGCGGATCGTCGTGTCGGTGACGATCTCCTGCAGCCAGAGGAAGTACCAGGGGGCCTTCGCCGGGTTGGGCGTCACGAGGGGGTTCGCTGGCTCCTCGAGCGGCGACGGGACGAACACCGCCAGGATCGAGATCACCGCGACGGTGCCGAGCATGACGAGGGCGACGCGGCGGGTGAGCTCCGGGACCGAGCTGACCGTGGTCTCCGGCCGCTCGACGGACGAGGCGCGGATGAGCGGTCCCTGCCCGCGCGCGACGCCGAGGAGCGAGTACGTCTTGGTCCGGGTGCGCTCCGCCGGC
Organism: Anaeromyxobacter sp. SG17; assembly: GCF_022690695.1. Classification (NCBI taxonomy): domain Bacteria; kingdom Pseudomonadati; phylum Myxococcota; class Myxococcia; order Myxococcales; family Anaeromyxobacteraceae; genus Anaeromyxobacter; species Anaeromyxobacter sp. SG17. Next base: position 44,115 of record NZ_JALCYX010000019.1, on the reverse strand, counting down.
ACCTCGGCGGGCGCGGGCAGCCGCGTCGCGTGATCGGCGCGCGCGAGCCCGCCGTCCTTGCGGATGCGCCACATGTGGTAGGCGAACAGCACCCCGAGCACGCCGGGGAGCACGATCACGTGCAGGACGTGGAAGCGCGTGAGCGTCGGCTGGTCGATGGCGCGGCCGCCGAGGAGCAGCTCTCGCATCTGCGCCCCGACGAGCGGCACCGCCGAGGCGATGTTGGTGCCGACCGTGACCGCCCAGTAGGCGAGCTGGTCCCACGGGAGCAGGTACCCCGTGAACGACAGGAACAGCGTCACGAGGAACATCACGACGCCGATGACCCAGTTCCACTCACGGTTCTGGCCGCGGCCGACGCCGTTCTTGTAGGCGCCGGTGAGGAAGACCCGCACGAGGTGCAGGAAGACGGTCGCCACCATGAGGTGCGCGCCGAGCCGGTGCACCGCGCGCATCCACGAGCCGAACGTGACGACGTTCTCGATGTCCTTCACGGACCCGTAGGCCCGCTCGACGGACGGGATGTGCAGGAACAGGAGCGGGATCCCGGACGCGACGAGGAGGGCGAGGAGCGCGGTCGAGATGGTCCCGAGCCAGAGCGAGTAGCGCCACTCCATCGACTCCTTGAGCGAGCGCGCCGGGAACCAGTGGAGGATGAAGTTCGCGACGATCGCGTCGCCCGCCTCGCGATCGGAGGCGGGGCGCACGCTCCACAGGCGGCGGAGGTGGACGCCCGGCGCGGTGCGGGGCGCTTCCGGCGGGACGGTCGGCAGGACGGCCATGGCGCCTCCTCAGGCGGTCGTGAGGCGGAAGCTGCGCTCCACCGGCTTCGCGAGGTCCACGACGAGCTGCCCGTCGTCGGGCGCGATCGAGAGCGCCCACCACTCGAGCGGCCGCGGCGCCGGTCCGGCGACGTTCTGGCCGTCGCCCGTGTACTGCGAGCCGTGGCACGGGCAGAGGAACCGGTGCGTGAGGCGGAGCTCGGTGCCGCCGACCTTCTTCACCACCGGGGAGGAGAGCGCCTCCGCGCGGACGGTGCAGCCGAGGTGGGTGCACACGGCCGAGATCGCGTGGAAGACATTGCCCTCGCGGAACACGAACAGCCGCTGCTCCGGCAGGAACTTCATCCCCTCCGGGAACTCGGCGGGGATCCCGAGCTTCACGACCGTGGGCGCGTCGTAGGAGACGTTCGGGACGAGCGAGCGGAGCGACGCGAGCCCCTGACCGGCGACGGAGGCGAGCCCCACGCCGATCCCGAGCTTCTTCAGGAACTCCCTGCGATCCGAGGTCATGGCGTCCCCTCCGGCGCGGCCGCCGCGGTCCAGCGCTCCGTGAAGGTGAAGCGCTCCATCGTCATCGCGTCCGTCGGGCAGCGGATGGCGCAGAGCCCGCAGCGGATGCAGGCGGTGTCGTCCTTCAGCATGGCGGAGAGCGGCAGCCCGCCGGCCGTGGCGCGCGCCACCACCTCGGCGCGCTCCGCCTCGGGCAGCTCCACCTCGTCGAGCGGCACGAGCGCGAGGCAGTACTCGGGGCAGACGTCCACGCAGCGGTTGCAGAGGACGCACTTCTCCGGGTCGTAGATGGTCTGGACGTGGCAGACGAGGCAGCGCGCCCCTTGCTGCCGAGCCTGGAGCTCCGAGAACCCGACCTCGACCTCGGCGATCCCGGTGCGCCGGTCCACCGGCAGCGTCGGGGGCGCCATCCGATCGAGCAGCTCGAACCCGGCGATCATGCGGTAGTCGCGCGTCGGGATCTTCTCGACGTCGAGCCGCGTCTCGAGCCGGGCGCGCTCGCCGGCGAGGTACCGGTGGATGGACCGCGCGGCGCGCTTGCCGTTCGCGATGCCCTCGATGAGGTTCCGCGGCCCGAACGCGACGTCGCCGCCGGCGAACACGCCCGGCGCGGAGGTGGCGAGCGTGCCGGGGTCCACGCGGATCGTGCCGCCCGGCGTGAGCTCGACGCCGTCCTCCGGGTGGAGGAACGAGAGGTCCGCGCGCTGCCCGATGGCGAGGATGCAGCCGTCGGCCGGGAGGGTCGTCGTGTCCGCGTCGTCGTAGCGCGGCGCGAACCGTCCCGCCTCGTCGAACACCGACAGGACCTTGCGCAGCTCGACCGCGCGCAGCTTGCCGCCCTCGCCGAGGAATTGCCTGGGGCCGCGCCGTGGCAGGAAGCGGACGCCTTCGCGCTGCGCCTCCTCGAACTCCTCGTGGCCCTGCGTGGAGCGCAGGACCGGCATCTCCTCGAAGGCCTCGAGGGAGACGATCGTGACCTCCGTCGCGCCGCCGCGCAGCGCCTCGCGCGCGGAGTCGAGCGCCTCCTTGAGGCGCGCGTCCGCCTCGCCGCCGCTCTCGCCCGAGAGCGCCTTCAGCTCCTCCTCGCGGCTCACGCGCAGCGCGGTGCGGGCGGCGTCGAACGCCACGAACCCGCCGCCGATCACGACCACCCGGCGGCCCAGGTCGAGCCGGTATCCCTGGTTGGCGTTGAGGAGGTAGTCGATGGCCTTCACGACCCCGTCGAGCTCCACGCCCGGCAGCTGGAGCTCGCGCCCCTTCTGCACGCCGACCGCGAGGAAGACGGCCTCGAACCCCTCGGCGCGGAGCGCCGCGAGGCCGCGCTCCGGCGTGAGCGGCGTCTCCAGCCGGAGCGTGACGCCGAGCGAGAGGATCGCGTCGATCTCCGCCTGGATCAGGCTGCGCGGGAGCCGGTACTCCGGGATCCCGTAGCGCATCATCCCGCCCGGCTCGGGCGAGGCCTCGTAGACCGTGACCTCGTAGTCGAGCAGGGCGAGGTCGTGCGCTGCGGACAGCCCCGCCGCCCCCGCACCGATCACCGCGACCTTCGGCCGCCGCCGGGCCGGCGGGGCCTCGACGCGCTCGACCGGCAGGTGCCCGGCGTAGCGATTCCCCTCCCGCATCGGCTCGGTCCGGAGGCGGTTCTGCGTCTCGGGGTGCATCGACTCGACGCCGTGACGCTCGCAGACGGTCCGCTTGAGGGCGCGGATGGTGATCGGCGCGTCCACGCTCCCGCGCCGGCAGGCCTCCTCGCACGGCGCGGCGCAGACGCGGCCGCACACGGAGGCGAACGGATTCGGGGCGCGCGCGACGAGGTAACCCTCCTCGTAACGTCCCTCGGCGACGAGCTGGACGTAGCGCCCTGCGTCCGTGGCGACGGGGCAGCCCGCCTGGCACTTCACCTGCTCCTGCCAGTCGCGCAGCCCGGGTATCCGCGCAGTGATCCCCATCGGTGGGAAATTCTCCGCGCGACCCCGAGCCGGGCGGCTCATCCTGCTGGGCACTCCCCATCGTAGACGTCAGGACGCCCGGTCACTCCGGCTGGGCTCGTCGGCTCGGGTGTGGCACGACGCCGCGGAGCGCGCACTCTCGGAGCGGCACGCCGGCGTCGGCCGCCGAGGGGCCGTGCCGGGCGAGAGCGCCGCGGCGTGGGGCCGGACGGCCCCCGGCCCGATGCCGGCCGCGCCTCACGTGGCGAAGTTCGAGTCTTCCAGGAGGTCACACATGCGCGCGGTGGTGTGGAAGGGACCGGGGAAGGTGTCCGTCGAGCAGGTGGAGGATCCGCGGATCGAGAGCGCGACGGACGTGCTCGTGCGGATCAGCACCGCCGGGATCTGCGGCAGCGATCTGCACATGTACGAGGGGCGCACGGCCGCCGAGCCGGGCGTGGTGATGGGCCACGAGAACATGGGGGTCATCGAGGAGGTGGGGACCGCCGTGCAGCAGCTCCAGAAGGGCGATCGGGTGGTCCTGCCCTTCAACATCGCCTGCGGCACCTGCTTCAACTGCTCGCGCGGCTACACGAGCGCGTGCCTCGTGACGAACGACGAGGCGGCCGGGGCCGCCTACGGCTACGTGGGGATGGGCCCGTACAAGGGCGGTCAGGCGGAGCTCCTGCGCGTGCCGTGGGGCGAGGCGAACTGCATCAAGCTGCCGGGCAAGCCGGGCGACGAGCTCGAGGACGACTTCCTGCTCCTCTCGGACATCTTCCCGACCGGCTACCACGCGGCGGAGATGGCGCGGGTGCAGCCCGGCTCCACGGTCGCGATCTTCGGGGCGGGGCCGGTGGGCCTGCTCGCCGCCTACAGCTCCATGCTGCGCGGCGCCGCCGAGGTGTACGTCGTGGACGCGATCCCCGAGCGACTCGAGAAGGCGCAAAAGATCGGCGCCATCGCCATCGACTTCCGCAAGGGGCCGCCCGCCGAGCAGATCCGCAGCATGCGGCTCGCGAACCCGCTCGTGCGCGGGGCGATGCGCCGCGGCGAGGAGAAGATGGCGGGCGTGATGTGCGGCATCGACGCCGTGGGCTACCAGGCGAAGGACTTCGAGGATCCGAGCAAGGAGCACCCGACGTCGCTCACCGAGCAGCTCGTCGAGGTCGTGAACCCCACCGGCGCGCTCGGCATCATCGGCGTGTTCCTGCCCGAGGATCCCGGCGGCAAGGACAAGGCGGCGAAGCAGGGCGCCTACACGCTGCCGTGGGGCAAGCTGTGGGAGAAGGGGATCCAGCTCGGCATGGGACAGACGCCGGTGAAGAACTACAGCCTCGTGCTGCGCGATCTCATCATCGCCGGCCGGGCGAAGCCGAGCTTCATCGTGTCGCGGCGCATCCCGCTCAGCGAGGCGCCGGACGCGTACCGGAAGTTCGATCGGCGCGAGCCCGGCTACACCAAGGTCCTCATCAAGCCGGGCCAGGAGGCAGCGGCGCGCTGAACGCCCGATCGAGGCGCGCGATCCCGCTATCCGAAGACGCTTCGCGCGCCGTGCCCTCCGCCCGGGGGGCGGGCATCGGTGAGCCCGCGGGGCGCAGGAGCGGCGAGCCCCTCGCGCGCGGAGTCGTCGCGCGCGAGGGCTCTGGGCACGAACCGCCTCGAACGCCGACGACCCGGCGGATGGCCGGGTCGTCGGGGTACCGCGGGCGCTGGGCCGGGCTACGGCTTCGTCGCGGGCGGCGCCGGCGCCGGGGCAGGAGCCGGAGCAGGCGCAGCGGGGGCGGGCGCGGGCTCCGTCTCGATCCGCTCCTGCGCGGCCTTGGCCTTCTCCTCGCCCTTGGCCTTGGCCTCCGCAGCGGTCGCCTCGCCCTTCGCCTTGCCGGTCTTGGCCTTGGAGACGCCCTTGGCCTTGCTGGTCTTCGCCTTGGCCTTGGCGGTGGTGGCCGTCTCGTGGCCCTTGGCCTTCGCCTCTCCGGCCTTCTCGCCGGCCACCGCGCTCGTCTCGGCGGCCTTCTCCTCGGTCTTCGCCGCGGCGGCCTCGCCCTTCTCCTCGGCCTTGTTCGCGGCGGCCTCGCTCTGCGCGTCGGCCTTCTTCGCGGCCGTGTCGGCCTTCTTTGCAGCGGCGTCGGCGTGCGCTGCGGCGGCGTTGGCGCGCGCCGCGGCGGCGTCGGCCTTCGCCTTGCCGGTCTCCTGGGCGCGAGCCGGGGCAGCGAAGCCGACCAGCGCTGCGAACGCGAGCGTGACTGCGATCCTCTTCGTCATCGTCTGTGTCCTCTCCGAGTGCGGGAGCGTCATCGCTCCCTGGGTGAACCAAGCACGACCGCCAGGGCGGCCCAGGTGGGGCCAAAGAGACCGCGAGTAAACCACCCTCAATCGCCTGCGCTGGATCCCGGAAAGGGCCATCCGGGGCCAGACGGATCGTCGCAGGTCGGAAGGCCTCGGGCTCCGAGAACAGACGCGCCCGTCCTTCGTCTATTCACGCGGCGCCCGGAGACCGGTGAGACGGCTCGTTCACCGCTGCGCGATCCCCTGCGGCCCAGCGTCGAGAGCGAGCGCCGATTACACCCGGTCCTGCGCTCGCCGAGCCTGCGGCTCGCTGGTGACACCGGGCACGCGCGCCGATCGGAGGAGGGGATGTATCGCCAAGGGACCGAAATGGGGCGCCTCCATCCACTCACCGCGCGCCTCTGCCTCGCGGCCCTGGCGGCGGCCGGCCTGGCGGCAGCCCTCCCCGCGCGCGCCTGCTCCGTGTGCGCCTGCGGAGATCCGCTGCTCACGTCGAGCGATCCGGCCGCCATCACCGGCCTTTTCCGGTTGCAGCTCGACTCCGAGTACCTCCGGGTCGACGCCGGCAACGAGGCAGATCCCGCCCTCACCGACGAGCTCACCCAGTGGTCCTTCCGGCTCAACGCGGTGTACCGGCCGACGGACCGCCTCTCGCTGACCGGCACGCTCCCGCTCGTCCACAAGGCCATCGAGGCGGTGGGGCGCGGCGCGTCCACGACCACCTCCGACGCGACGGGCCTCGGCGACGCGGAGCTCGCGGCGCGCTATGCAGCCTTTCGGAGCGTGAACCTCGGCGTCGGGCGGGTGCAGGAGGTGGCGCTCACCGCGGGGACCTCGATGCCCACCGGGCCGAACCGCCTGCGCTCGGGCGGCGAGCGCATCGACGAGCACGGCCAGCCCGGCACCGGCGCCTGGGGGCCCTTCGCCGGCGCGAGCTACCGGTTCGAGCAGGGGAGCTGGCTCGCCTTCGGGAGCCTCTCCGGCCGGCTCCGCACCGAGAACGGCGCCGGCTACCGCTACGGCCGGGCGCTGCTCTGGAGCGTTCACGGTCAGTACTTTCCGGCGAGGCGGCTCGCGCTCGACCTCGGCCTCGACGGCCGCCACGCCGCGGCGGACGAGGCCGGCGGGGAGGCCGTCGTGAACACGGGCGGCACCGTGCTGTCGGCGTCGCCCGGCGTCTACCTGAAGGTGCTCGGCGAGGCCTGGCTGTTCGTGCGAGGCCAGCTCCCCTTCCTGAAGCGCTTCCGCGGGGAGCAGGGCCAGCTCCCCTCGGTGGTCACCGGCGTCCAGTACCAGCTCCTCTGAGCCGCGCGGCGAGGGCTCTCGCGCGGGTTCGCCGGCGCGAGGACGCCTACGAGAGCCGGATCACGCCGAGGCTGCTCAGGAGGATGAGCAGGATGAGCCCCGGCGCGACGAACCGGATGAACGCGTAGAACGTCCGGTCGTACCAGCTCGCCGCCGAGTGGCCCTTGTTCAGCTCCTCCACGAAGGCGCTCCGCGAGACGAGCCACCCTCCCACGATCGCGATGGCGAGGCCGCCCACCGGGAGGAGCACGTTCGAGGAGAGGAAGTCGAACAGATCGAAGAAGGTCTTCCCGAAGAGCTTCACGTCCGCGAGGACGGGCCCCTGCGAGAGCGTCGCGAGGAGGCCGAGCGCGAACATCGTGCCGCCGGTGATCGCGGCGGCGGCCGGGCGGCGAACGTGGCCCTTCTCGACGAAGAAGGCCACCGGGACCTCCATGAGGCTCACCATCGCGCCGATCGTGGCGATCGCCGCGAGGACGAAGAAGAGCGCCGTGAAGAGCCCGCCGAGCGGCATCCGGGCGAAGACGAGCGGGATGGTGTTGAAGAGGAGCCCGGGGCCTCCGGCGGGCGTGCCGCCGAAGGCGAACACCGCGGGGAAGATGGCGAGCCCCGCGAGCAGCGACACGAGCGTGTCGGCGAGGGCCACGCGGGTCGCGTTCGGCACGATGCGGGTCTGGTCCGGCATGTAGGACCCGTAGGTCGTCATGGTGCCCATGCCGAGCGACAGCTTGAAGAAGGCGAGGCCGAGGGCGGAGAGCAGGACGCTCGCCGTGATCTTCGAGGGGTCGGGGCTGAACAGGTAGGAGACGCCGGCGAAGGCGCCCGGGAGCGTGAGGGCGCGCAGGTCGCAGACGAGGAGGAGGCCGAAGAGGAGGGGCATGAGGGTCTTCGTGACCTTCTCGATGCCCTGGGAGACGCCGGCGGCGATGATGGCGGTCGTGACCACGAGAACGACCGCCTGCCAGGCGATGGGCTCCCAGGTCCCGCTCGCGAGGGCACCGAAGGTCTCCGGGGTGAGCGGCCTGCCGGAGACGAACGCACCCGCCGACTTGAAGACGTAGGCGAACACCCAGCCCGCGACGTCCGTGTAGAACGCCATGATGAGCAGGGCCGAGGCGAGGCCCGCCCACCCGATCGCCGCCCAGAACCGCTGGCCGGGGACCACCCGGCCATAGGCCCGCACGGCGTCGAGCCGCATCCTCCGGCCGATGACGTGCTCCACCGCCATCACCGGGATCCCGACGAGCGCCACTGCGAGCAGGTAGGTGAGCACGAAGGCGGCGCCGCCGTTCGAGCCGGTGAGGTAGGGGAACTTCCAGATGTTGCCGAGCCCGATCGCGGAGCCCACGGTGGCGGCGAAGGCGCCGAGGGTCGAGGCGAAAGCGTCGCGGCTGGCAGTCTTCGGTGCGGACATGCGGCTCCTCGGCGGGAATGGGCCGGGCTTCGGGCCGCCCATCTAACACCGCCGGGACCCGTCGATCTTGAGCGAGGACACGGCGCAGGGCCGCGCGCGAGGAAATCGACGACGGCGCGGCTCTCCCGGAGGACGCCCGTCGCCGCGAGCTCGAGGTAACGGAAGAGCGCCGGCGGCGCGTGAGCCCGGGGCCGCGCCGCTCACGGCCACGTGTTCGCGTCGTCCCCGAGCGGCCCGCGCTGCGGGCGGCAGACGCAGAAGCGCTGCCCGGTGGGCGCCTCCATCACCCACCAGGTCCGGACCTGCGCGACCCGCTTCGCCCCGAGCGCCTCGAGCCGGCGAACCTCGGCCTCTATGTCGTCGGTCTCGAGGTCGAGGTGAACCCTGCTCGGATGATCGACGCGCTGCAGCAGCACGATGAGCCGGTCGCGATCCTCGAGCGTCACGTAGTTCCCCTCGCGCTCGCGCTCGGGACGCCCGAGCGCCCCCGACCAGAAGCGCGAGGCCACGTCGAGATCCCCCTTCTCGCAGTCGATCGTCACCGCGCAGAGCCTGCTCTTGTGCATGTCACCTCCGGTGCGGACGATTCTAGCGAAGGCGGCGGTGCGCCGCCGCCACTCGTGGAGGCCCGCTCCCCCACCGGCGCGCCGGGGGGGAGCGCGAGCAAGAGCCTACAGGTCGAACCGCCCACGGATGCCGAACTGCAGCCACTCGTGCATCGCCTTCTGGTCGATCTCGCCGGAGATGGTCTGCGTGCCGTCGTCGATCGAGGTGTTCGAGTAGCGCGCGAGGCTGAGCCCGATGTAGGGCCCGAACGCGAGCTGCGGGCTCACCACGTAGTCCGCGCCGCCGGTGAGGTTCAGGAGCTCGAACCCGCGGAACGAGAAGGAGACCTTCTGGCCGCCGGCCTCCGCGCTCATGCTGCCCCACTCGTACCCGGCGCCCACGCCCGCGAACGGCCGGAGCTGCCCCATGGGCGCGAAGGTGTAGATGCCCTGCACGCCGGCCCGGACGACGCGCGTGGAGCAGTCGACCTGATCGCAGAGCTGGGCGAACTCGTCCCCGATCTGGCCGAAGCCGTAGGAGACGTAGCCGCCGAGGCCGAAGCTCGGGGTCAGCGCGTACGTGGCGTCGAGCTGGATCGGGATCTGGCTCTTGATGCCGTCGGACATCCTGGAGTCCTTCGCGGCGTCGCCGAGCGCCGGGCCGTAGCCCAGCCTGAGGCCGAGCGAGACCTGGGCGTGCGAGGCGAAGGGGACCGCGAGCAGCGTGAGGGCGAAAAGGGCAGGGAGCAGCTTGCGCATGGATCTCTCCTCGTGAGGTGGGAACCGCTGCGGCCCCGTCATTCACCCAGCGTGCCACGGACGGATCGTGCATCGGCTCACGAGCGATCTCCGCCGCTTCGGCCGCGCGGTGTGGGCTCGCCGGCCACGTCCTCGCACGTGAGCCCGGCGCACGGGCGCGGCACCCCCGCCACGTCACGCGATCGAGCCACAGCCGCCGGCGCGTCAGCGGCCGCGCGATCCGCGCAGCGCGTCGAGCGAGACCGCCCCGGGCCCGCGCGCGGTCACGTACAGGAACAGGAAGCAGTAGAGCGCGGCGAGCTCGCCCTTGTTCACGGCGGGGAGCCAGGCGAAGCCGGAGAGGGCGAGCTTCCAGTGGAACTGGACGTAGGCGACGGCCATCGTCCCCGAGGCCAGGAACGCCGCGGCGCGCGTGAAGAGCCCGAGCGCGATGAGCGCCCCGGCGACGAGCTCGATGAGGCCGCCGAACCAGAGCTGCGTGCCGGCCGCGGGGCCGGGCCCGGCGGCGAGCCAGCCGAGGATCTTCTGGGAGCCGTGGAACATGAACATCGCGCCGGCGACGAAGCGCAGCGCGGAGTAGCTGGGGGTCTCGAGACGCGCCGCGGTCGCGGCCAGTGCACGGGTGTCCATGGCCCGATACCTAACGCCGGGCCGGCGCCTGGCGAGCCTATTCGGCGGCGACGCGGTCTCCCACACGCGCCGGCCAAGGTGCGCCTTGACTCGCGAATCATCGACGGTTATCGATACCCGCCGGGGGGGGCGTCACCATGCCGGTCGGGCTCACCGACGAAGAATTCTGCAGCATCGCCAAGGCGCTCGCCGATCCGCAGCGCTGCGAGATCCTCGAGCGCGCGGCGGCGGCGGGCGGCGAGGTGCCATGCTCGTCCGTCGTCGAGTCGGCCGCGCTCTGCCAGTCCACGGTGTCGCACCACCTGAAGGAGCTCGTGAACGCGCAGCTCCTCGAGCGGCGGCGGGACGGGCACTTCGCCTACTACCGCTTCCGGCGGGACGTGATGGAGGCGTACCTCGACGCGCTGCGCGTGCGGACCCTCTCGGGCGCGAGCCGGCCCAAGCCCGCGGAACGACGGGCGCGCGGCCGCTGAGCGGACAGGAGGTGGCCTCACGCGGAAGCGTTTCGGTTGAAATCGACGGACGTCGATTTAAATAGAGGGGCCAGGAGCATGCGATGAACACCTGGTCCCTCGTCCCGATGCTGCTCGTCGATCCCGCCGTGCCCGCGGAGGCGCGTCGCGCGCTGCACGCCTCGCTCTACCTGAGCGACGCGGCCCGCGCCCGTGAGGCGCGCGTCTTCGCCGGCCGCGTCCTCGTCGAGCGCCGGCGGCTCTCCGCGCGCGACGCGGCGGAGCTGGTCGGGGTCGAGACGGGAGCGCTCGAGAAGAGCCTGCCGCTCGCGGCGTGAGCGGCGCCGCTCGAGGCCGCGAGCACCGCCGCCGTCCAGTACCACCGTGAGGCGGGGCATCGGCGTGTCGGCCACGAAGAGCCCGGCGAACGGCACGCGCGGCGCGCCGCCCTCGCGGCGGGTTAAGTACGACGCATGGGCAAGACCCGGCTCGAGGCGTTCAGCGACGGCGTGCTCGCCATCGTCATCACGATCATGGTGCTCGAGCTGCGCGTCCCCGAGGGAGGTCACGACCTCTCCGCGCTACGCCCGCTCGTGCCGGTGTTCCTGAGCTACGTGCTCAGCTTCGTGTACGTCGGGCTGTACTGGAACAACCACCACCACATGCTCCACGCCACGCACCAGGTGAGCGGGCGCATCCTGTGGGCAAACCTGCACCTCCTGTTCTGGCTCTCGCTCGTGCCGTTCACGACGCGCTGGGTGGGCGAGAGCCCGAGCGAGCCGTGGCCGGCGGCGGTGTACGGCTGCGTGCTGCTCTCGGCCGCCATCGCGTACTTCCTCTTGCAGGGCTCGATCGTCGCGCACGAGGGCCCCGGCTCGACGCTCGCCCGCGCCATCGGGAGCGACTGGAAGGGGAAGACCTCGCCCTTCTTCTACGCGCTCGGGATCGGGCTCGCGTTCGTCCACCCGTGGCTCTCGTACGCGCTCTACGTCCTCGTCGCGATCCTCTGGTTGATCCCGGACAGGCGGATCGAGCGGCGGCTCGACGCGCCGAGGGAGAGCGCCACCTGAGGCGTCGGCTCGAAGCGGTTGGCGTGCCCGCGGTGCGACATCCTGTCCGGAATCGTCGCGGCACGCGCTGGCTCTCAAGCTCGATCGACCGATCGCACGGTCGCGCGGCGCCGCCGCCAAAGGACCCCACCCATGAACCACCGGTTCGCTCTCGCCAGCCTGCTCCTCCTCGCCTCCCCGGCCCTCGCGGCCGACCCCACGATGAAGCCCTTCGTGCTCGCCTCGCGCGCGCCCGGAGACGTGGATGGTGCCGCGAGGACCGCCCGGCAGAAGCTCCAGGCGGCGGGCTTCGAGATCGCCGGAAGCTACGCGCCGTACCCCGGGGCCGTCGTCCTCGCGGTGACGAACGAGAGCCTGAAGTCCGAGGCTGCGAAGACGCCGTCCGGCGGCTATGCCGCCGCCCAGCGCGTCACGATCACGAAGGTCGGCGAGGAGGTCCAGGTCGCCTACACGAACCCGTCGTACATGGCGGCGGCCTATCGCCTCCCGGGCGACCTCGCTCCCGTCGCGGCCTCGCTCGAGGGCGCGCTGGGGCGGGCCGAGGAGTACGGGCCCTCCGAGGGCAAGAGCGCGAAGGACCTGCGCAAGTACCACTACATGGTCGGCATGGAGTACTTCGACGAGCCGTCCAAGCTCGGCCACTTCGCGAGCCACGACGAGGCGGTGAAGGCGATCGAGGCCGGCCTCGCCGAGCGGCGCGGGGGCGCGAGCAAGGTCTACCGCATCGACCTGCCCGGCGGCACGCAGACGGTGTTCGGCGTGGCGCTCTCCGACGGCTGCTCGGGCGACGCCCGCATCATGAACGAGATCGACTCCAAGCCGCTCCGCTCCACGGGGCACCTGCCGTACGAGCTCCTCGTCACCGGCGGTGACGTGCGCGCGCTCTACGCCCGCTTCCGGATCGCGGTGAACTTCCCTGATTTGAAGATGATGGGCTCGCACAGCTTCATGAACATCCGCTGCGCGCCCGACGCGATCGAGAAGGCGCTGAAGGCGGTGGCCGGGGCGAGGTGAGGCCGGCCGGGAGGCGAGCGCCGTCGACCGCGCAGGGCTCCGGCACCGGTCGGGCTCTGCTCCTAGCCCCTCGCCACCGCCTCGGAGGCCGCGACGGCGTGGCGATGACCCACCGTCGCCCACGCGACGATCGCGATCGCCGAGAACGCCGCCCCGGCGGCGCACACGGCGGACCAGCCGCCGGCGCTCCACGCCCACGCGCCGGCGGTCGAGCCGGCGGCGCCGCCCGCGAAGTAGGTCACCATGTAGACGGTGTTGATGCGGTTGCGCTTCTCGGCCGAGAGGCCGAGGACGATGGTCTGGTTCGAGATGTGGTTCGCCTGGGCACCGAAGTCGAGGAGCACGACGCCCGCGGCGAGCCCGGCGAGGCTCGTCCGTCCCAGCCAGAGCACGCCGAACGAGGCGAGCACCGCGAGGATCGCGCCGAGGTTCACGACCCGCGAGCCGTGGCGGTCGGCGAGGCGGCCCGCGACCGGCGCGGCGATGGCGCCCGACACCCCCACCACGCCGAAGAGCCCGGCGACGCTGGAGCCGTAGCCGAGCGGCGGGAGCGCGAGGTGGAAGGCGAGGGTGGTCCAGAACACGCTGAACGCGGCGAACGCGAGCGCGCCGAGGAGCGCGTGCCGCCGGAGCAGCGGCTCCTCGCGCACGAGGCGGGGCAGCGAGGCGAGGAGGTCCGCCCAGCGCGCGCGGGACGGCGGCTCCTGCGCCGGGAGCACGAAGCGGAGCGCGACCGCGAGGAGCAGCATCGTCCCCGCCGCGCCCGCGTACGTCGCGCGCCAGCCGAGGTGCGCGCCGAGCACACCGCTCACCGTGCGCGAGAGGAGGATGCCGACGAGGAGCCCGCTCATCACGAGCCCCACCGAGCGGCCGCGCGCGGCGGGGTCGGCGACCGCGACGGCGAACGGGACCACGAGCTGCGGCACGATCGTCGTCGCGCCGAGGAGGAAGCTCGCGGCGAGCAGCGCCCCGAGGCCCGGCGCGGCCGCGACGGCGACGAGCGCCGCGCTGACCGCGCCCGTCATCGCCACGATGAGCCGCCGCCGCTCGTGCCCGTCGCCGAGCGGGACGAGGAGCAGCATGCCCACCGCGTACCCGATCTGCGTGGCCGTCGAGACGAGGCCGGCGGTGCGGGGCGCGACGTGCAGCTCGGCCGCGATCATCGGGAGGAGCGGCTGGCTGTAGTACAGGTTCGCGACGGTGAGGCCGGCCGTGCCGGCGAGGAGCCACAGGAGTCGGCGGACGGGGGCGCTCATCGAGGCCCGCAGACATACCGCAGCGCGGCGGCGCATGTGGGTGGAGGTGACGCCCGGGCCGGCCCTGCGGAAGACCTGGCGGGGGGCCGCCTGACTTCCCGCTGCCGAATCCCTCGGCGCGACAGCATGTTCCAGGAGGGCGGGGAAGAGGCACGAGCGGCGTCGGCTCGAGGCGGATATGGTTGCGCGGCTCGCCGGGAATCCCGCGGCCAGCGGAGTGTTGAGGCGCCGTGCGCTATCGAATTCGCCACCGCTCCAACGGGATCACCGAGATCCGTCGCCGCACGGTGGCGGACGCGCTCCTCAGCCGCGAGCTCGCCGGGCTCGCGCTGCTGCTGGGCGTGTGGGCCATCTGCACCGTGGTGCTCGTCGAGGCGCTGGTCCTCCAGGCCGCCCTGACGAGCATGGTCGTCCTGCTCGGCGCCGTGTCGGTGTCGAGCGCGGTCGCGGCAACCCGGGCGAGCGACGAGGTGCCCGTCCAGCGCGGGCCGATGCCTCCCCCCGGACGCGCGGCGTGACCTGAGCGGTCGCGCACCCTTCACGGCGTCGCGCCTTCCGCCCCGGACCGCGCGCTCTCGGCGGCTGCCGCGCGCTCCGCGAGGGTCATGCGGAGGATGGTCGAGATGCTCGTGGCCGCGATGAGCGACTCGAGCACGGTGCCGCCGAGGGACCGGCTGAGGACGTTGTTCGCGAGCCACAGCGAGGTGCTCGCGAGCAGCACGAGCCGCATCGGGACGCCCCGCATCGTGAACACCGCGATCGCCCCGAGGCTCGAGCCCACGACGGGGATCCACCCGGCGCCGCGGGTCGAGAGCGCCACGGCGAGGCCCACGTTCACGGCGACGCTCGCGGCGGCGAGCCACGCCGAGCGGAACCGCACCGAGAGGAGCGTGCGAACCCCTGAGACGAGCGCGCTCGAGGCGGCCGGCGGGCGCCCGAGCAGCGTGAAGTGGACGACGTAGACGAAGCACTCGCTGGCGACGAGGAGCTTCATGCGGCGGTCGTCGCGCTGGAGAAAGCCGGAGACCCCCAGCACGAGAGCGACGTACCCGACCACCTGCGCCGGGGAGAACGGGTGCATGTCGCGAAGCTCCTCGACCGGACCGCGGGGCGCACGGTCGCGCGGGCATCGCGCGTGCGTCGCCCGGCCGGGCCGGGGCGCGAATGCTGCCACCGCGCCGCCGGAGGCGCAACGCGCCCGCGCGAGCACGTGACCCTCGAGATCCGCGAGCAGCGGGCCTCGAGTCCCGCTCCTGGTTGCGTCACGGCGAGGGCGATCCGATCGTCTCGGCATGCCAGCGTCATCGGTCTCCGGCGTGCGAACGATCGCGCTCCCGCTCGGCGAGCGGATCCCTGCCCTGGGGCTGGGCACCTGGTTCATGGCCGAGGATCCCTCCCTCCGGGCGACGGAGCGGGCCGCGCTCGAGCTCGGGTTGGACCTCGGCCTCACGCTCATCGACACGGCGGAGCTGTACGCCGACGGGCGTGCCGAGGAGCTCGTCGGGGAGGTCATCGCCGGGCGGCGCGACGAGGTCTTCCTGGTGAGCAAGGTCCTCCCGACGAACGCCTCGCGCGCCGGCACGATCGCCGCCTGCGAGCGGAGCCTGCGGCGGCTCGGGACGGACCGCATCGACCTGTACCTCCTGCACTGGCGCGGCGCGTTCCCACTCGAGGAGACCGTCCTCGCCTTCCAGGAGCTCGTCGAGGCCGGGAAGATCCGGCACTGGGGCGTCAGCAACCTCGACGTGCCGGATCTGGAGGAGCTGTCCGGCGTGCCGGGCGGGTCGCAGGTGCAGGCGGACCAGGTGCTCTACAACCTCTCCCGCCGCGGCATCGAGCTCGGCCTCTTGCCCTGGTGCCGCGCGCGGGGCATCCCGGTCATGGCGTACTCGCCCTACGAGCAGGGGCGCCTGCTCCGCGACGACGCCGCCCTCGCGAACGTCGCCGAGCGGCACGGCGCGACGCCGGCGCAGATCGCGCTCGCCTGGATCCTCAGGCTCGACGGAGTGAACGCCATCCCGAAGGCCGGCACCCCGGCGCACGTCGAGGAGAACCGCGCCGCGCTCGACCTCCGCCTGACCCGGGAAGACCTCGCCGAGCTGGACGGCGCCTTCCCGCCGCCGGAGGAGGAGCGGCCGCTCGAGGTGCTGTGAAGCCTTGACGAGGCGGGCGCTCGCGAACATGTCAGCGCTCCAGTCCGTCGCGCCGCGTCCCGGGCGCGCATGCGGCCCCGCGTACGCGGGCGCGCGAGGAGGGAACCGTGGATCGCGACGACGTGACCGGCAGTCTCCTGCAGGACGCAGCCACGCGTGCCTCGGCGTACCTCCGCGAGCTCCGGACGCGCTCCGTGGCGCCCTCTCCGGAGGCGGTGAAGCGGCTCGCCGCCCTGGACCGCGCGCTCCCCGCCGAGCCGAGCGACCCGAGCACGGTGCTCGCGGAGCTGGACGCGCTCGTGTCACCGGCCACCATGGCCATGGCCGGGCCGCGCTTCTTCGGGTTCGTGATCGGCGGGGCGCTCCCGGTCACGGTGGCCGCGAACGTGCTCGCGACGGCGTGGGACCAGAACTCGGCCCGGCGCGACGTGACGCCCGGAACGGCCGCGCTGGAGGACGTCGCGCTGCGGTGGGTCGTCGAGGCGCTCGGGTTGCCGCCCGGAACGGCGGGCGGGTTCGTGACCGGCGCGACGGTCGCGAACCTGACCGCGCTCGCCGCCGCACGGCACGCCGTGCTGGCGCGAGCGGGGTGGGACGTCGAGGCGCGCGGCCTCTTCGGCGCGCCGGAGATCGCGGTCGTCGTCGGCGCCGAGGCGCACCCGAGCGTGATGAAGGCCCTCGCGATGCTGGGCCTCGGGCGCGACCGCGTCGTGAGCGTCCCCGTGGACGGGCAGGGCCGGATGCGCCCCGAAGCTCTGCCCCGGCTCTCCGGGCCGACCATCGTCTGCCTCCAGGCTGGCAACGTGAACACCGGCGCGTTCGACGCCTTCTCCGAGCTCGTGCCCCGCGCGCACGAGGCCGGCGCGTGGGTGCACGTGGACGGAGCCTTCGGCCTCTGGGCCCGGGCCGCGCCCGGACGCGCGGGGCTCGCGAGCGGGATCGAGGGCGCGGACTCCTGGGCGACCGACGCGCACAAGTGGCTGAACGTGCCGTACGACAGCGGGATCGCGCTCGTCCGTGACGGCGCCCCCCTGCGCGCCGCCATGGGCATGACCGCCGCCTACCTGCCGGTAGGCACGGAGCGGGATCCGGCGGACTACACGCCGGAGCTGTCGCGCCGGGCGCGCGGCGTGGAGGTCTGGGCCGCGCTGCGCGCGCTCGGGCGCGCCGGGCTCGCGGACCTCATCGAGCGAAGCTGCCGCCACGCGCGGCGCTTCGCCGAGGGGCTCGCCGGGGCGGGGCACCGCGTGCTGAACGAGGTCACGCTGAACCAGGTGCTCGTGTCCTTCGGCGAGCCGGAGCGCACGCGGCGGGTGATCGCGGCGATCCAGGCGGACGGTACCTGCTGGTGCGGCGGCACCGTCTGGCAGGGCCACACCGCCATGCGGATCAGCGTCTGCTCGTGGGCGACCACGGACGACGACGTGGAGCGGTCGCTCGAGGCGATGCGGAGGGCGGCGGAGGCGGGGGAGCGAGGGCCCACCCGCGGAGCGTGACGGCAGGGGACCGCGACCGCGGCCCTCGACCACGGGGAGCGGGTGGCCGAACGGACCGTGAAGGGTCGGGTGCTCGACCACGCCGAAGCTTCGAGGATCAGGTCGGGAGGAGAGATTTCATGGATCTCGGACTCGCCGGAAAGAGGGTGCTCGTCACCGGGTCCACCGCCGGCATCGGCCGCGCGGCGGCGCAAGAGTTCGCGCGCGAAGGTGCCGAGGTGGTCGTGAACGGCCGCACCGAGGCCCGCGTGAAGGAAGCGGTGCAGGCCATCCTCCGCGCGGAGCCGCAGGCGCGCGTGCGCGGCGTCGCCGGGGACGTGTCGGTCGCCGCCGGGGTGGATACGCTCGTCCGCGCGGTCCCCGACGTCGACGTGCTCGTGAACAACGCGGGCGTCTTCGAGCCGGTGCCCTTCGAGCAGATCACGGACGAGGCATGGACGCGGATGTTCGAGACGAACGTGATGAGCGGCGTGCGCCTCGCGCGCCACCACTTCCCGCGGATGCTCGCGAGGGGCTGGGGCCGGATCGTCTTCGTGTCGAGCGAGTCGGCGCTCCAGATCCCGGTGGAGATGATCCACTACGGGGTCTCCAAGACCGCGCAGCTCGCGGTGGCGCGCGGGCTCGCCGAGCGCACGCGGGGCACGGGGGTGACCGTGAACGCCGTCCTCCCGGGCCCGACGAGCTCCGAGGGCGTCGTCGAGTTCGTGCGGCAGCTCGCGCAGGAGCGGAAGATCGGCGAGCAGGAGATGGAGCGGCAGTTCTTCGCGACGGCGCGGCCGACGTCGCTGCTCCAGCGCTTCGCCACCCCGGAGGAGGCCGCCCACCTCATCGTGTACGTCTCCAGCACGCAAGCCAGCGCCACCAACGGCGCGGCCCTGCGCGTGGATGGCGGCGTGGTTCGAGCGATCGTGTGAATCGGCCATTCCGGCCGTGGTGAGACGGGCCTCCCCGCGGAAGATGGGGAGCGTACGGTATACGAGAGTAATCCGCTGTCGCACGAAGCACGCGCACCGCTGTCGGCGGCCGTCGAGAATAGACGCGGCTCGCGCCTTTCGTTTACCCTGAGTCATGCGAGCTCCACGTGTACTCCTGCTTCTTGCCGTCGCCTGCGGTCGCGCCGCGACGCACACCGACGGAGGCGCGGCCGACGCGGCCTGCACGGGAGGCCCCTTCGCGGATGCCTGCGCAGCGATCGAGAGCGCCGCGTTCAGGTCGATCGAGCAGCACGAAGTCGGTCTCGGGCCGAATGGGCCGGTCCTCGGAAGCTGGGCCGTGAGCTTCGCGAGCGGGAGCTTCGTCTACGACCACTCCGACGTCAGCGAGTCCGGTACGTACACGTGCTCGGGACTGACCGTGACGGGCCGGTCGGGCGGCAGGACCTTCGCCGGAGTTTTCGACCCGGCCTGCCAGGTCCTCACCTGGGATGGCGTGACCTACGCGCGGTTTCAGGGGCATTGATCGCGACAGTCGACCTGTCGCGGAGCGGGCCAGAATCACCGAGGGCCGGGACCTTTGTTCAGGATCCCGGCCTCGTGCGCCGGTCGACCCGTGATCGCGGCCGCCTCCCGCACGTGCCCTTGACACCGCAGCGCCCCGTCCATATTCAACCGTCAGGTTGAACTACCGATCCGACATCGTCTTCGCCGCGGTCGCCGATCCGACCCGCCGGGCCATCCTGGATCAGCTGGCGCGCGGGCCGGCGCGGGTGACGGACGTGGCGGCGCCGTTCGCGATGTCGCTCAACGCGATCTCGAAGCACATCAAGGTGCTCGAGCGCGCCGGGCTGGTCCGTCGCACGCGTCGCGGCCGCGAGCACACGCTCGCGCTCGAGCCGGCGCCGCTGCGCGAGGTGGTGCGGTGGGCCTCGAAGCTCGAGCAGTTCTGGACCGAGCGCCTCGATCGCATGGAGGCGTTCTTCGCGGAGAAGAGGAAGCGATCATGAACGAGATCAAGACCACCGAGCTGACCGTGAAGCGCACCATCCCGGCGACCCCGGCGCAGGTCTACGACGTCTGGCTCGACCACCGGAGCCCGGGAAGCCCGTGGTACGGGACCGCCCGCGCGATCATCAACCCGGTCGTGGACGGCCTCTTCTACCATTCCGTCGATCACGCCGGCCGCTCCTGGGCGCACTACGGCCGGTTCGTCGCGCTCGAGCGCGCGAGGCGCATCCAGCACACCTGGATGTCGGAGGCGACGCGCGGCGTCGAGTCGGTCGTGACCGTCACGCTCGAGGCGCGGGGCAGCGACACCGAGGTGACGCTGCGGCACACGAACGTCCCGGACGACGAGATGGGCCGCATGCACGCGGAGGGCTGGAAGTACGTGCTCGGCGCGATGGCCGACCGATTCGTGAAGCGGTAGGCGGCGAGCACTTTTCTGCCGGAGGAGACCATGTCCGTTCGACGAGAGGGCAAAGGCGGCGATGCCTCGGAGCGCGAGATCGTGAGCTCGCGCACGTTCGCGGCTCCGCCCGAGCGCGTGTTCGAGGCGTTTCGTGATCCGTCGCGCCTGGCGCGCTGGTGGGGACCGCAGGGCTTCAGCAGCACCTTCGAGGTGTTCGACCTGCGCCCGGGCGGCACCTGGCGCTTCGTCATGCACGGGCCGGACGGCGTCGACCATCCGAACGAGAGCGTCTTCCTCGCGGTGGAGGAGCCGAGGCGCATCGTCTTCCGCCACCTGTCGGTAGGCCATCCCTTCGAGATGACGATCACGCTGGACGAACAGAGCGGTGGCGCGACCCGCGTCACCTGGCGCATGTGGCACGAGACCGCTGAGCACTGCGCGAGGGTGAAGCCGATCGTCGTCCCGGCCAACGAGCAGAACTTCGACCGGCTCGCGGCGGAGCTCGAGCGGACGACGTGAAGCACCGGGATGGCCAGCGCCGCGAGCCCCGAGCGTGCGCGGCGTGGAGGTTGGAGTCCCGACCCGGAGTCCCCGAGGTTTCGCTCGAGGTCCTTCCTGCGCCGCGCGCGCGGGTGAGGCTTTAGGGTCCGCGCAGGATCTCGTAGCCGCCGAGCTCGGACCGGACCTGCCACCGCTCCAGCGAGGCGGCCCGGTCGAACCCGATCCGCTCGTAGTGGGCGCGCACCGCAGTCGCGGCCCGGTCGATCGCCTCCTGGCTCTCCCAGACCGCGAGCGTCACCACATCGAAGGCGGTCTGCCCACCCCTCTTCCGGAAGACGAGGTGACCGCGGAAGCCGGGGAGGGTCGAGATGAAGTCCAGGTTGCGGCGGGTGGCCTCCTCGAACTCGGCCCGAGAGGCGGCGGGTACGCTGAAGCAGTCGATGCGGAAGCGCAGCCGGGGATCGTCGAGCGCGGTGGTCAGCAGGGTCATGGCGATGGCCTCATCGGGTGGCGCGGGGTGATGGAGCCCTCCGGTGCGAGGAGCACTCGGTGGACGTTCGCGGCACGTGACTTAGGAGCCTCGCTCGGGCGCGGCTTGTACGAACTCATTGCCTTGCGCGCAGGCCCGCGCGCCGGCAAGACGGGAGGGTGCAGGTGCGGTCCTTCCAGCCGAGCGCGCGCCTCGCGCCGTTCGTCCACGCCCTCGAGATCGTCGAGGCGCGGGAGGAGGCGACGCGCACGCTGCTCCCCGAGCCCGGGATCGTGATCGGCCTCCGCTACGCCGGCTCGGCGGCGCTGCTCGAGGGGGCGGAGGCGCGCCGTCTCCCCGACGCCACGGTCACCGGCCTGCACGGGACCAGCCGCCGCGTCCGCACGTCGGCGGGGGGCGGCGTGGTGCTCGTGAAGTTCCGCGAGGGGGGAGCCGCGTCGTTCCTCGGTGTGCCCCTGCACGAGCTCCGCGGCGAGACGCTGCCCATGGACGCGCTCGTGCCCCGCGACGCAGTGGAGCGCGCCGCGGCGCATGCAATGCTGCGTCTCGAAGTGCGACTGGGTTGAGCAAGAGACAGTGCCGCTGAGCGCGGTGACCCCGGTCTGTCGCGCCGCTTCTCGAGACGACAGGTGCAGAACATCAGTAAGCACGCACGCGGTCTCTATACGACTGAAGGCAAGCCAAGGCGACGCCAAACATCAGGATTCTCGAGTTGTGACGTCCTCTGCCTAACAGCTTTCAAAAGAGTATCGGCTACTCGGTTGCGCCAGAATACGGGTGCGGCATCCACGGGCCACGAATTGACCACGCTGGCCGCGATGGCCTCGAACATTCCCCGGCTGAAGGGAGACCCCCTAGAGAGCACGTCCGCGAATGGGCCGGCCATGTACGGAGCGCGCTCAAGCAGGCTGCACGCCTGTTCGGCAAAGCGTTCGGCTTCATCCAACCGAATTCTCCCGTAAATCATCTGAAGGCACATGCACGCCAGTTTGTTCGTGGGGCTTTCGAATCTCGAGGGATCGAAGAGCGCAGTGTCTAGTTGGGCGTCCGAGCTTGGTACTCCCACGCGAACTGCCAACTGAAGCAGCCCGTCGCTGTTCGGCTTGGACCAGAACTGCGACAGGACACGATCGATGACCTCTGAGCCTGACTTCGTACCGACTAGCCTGCGGACAAGTTTTCGCGTCCCAAGAACCTCGAGAACGGGCACCCATTCCTCATCTTGGGCGGCCGGCCAGGGCAGCTGCTTCAATGCCCCGGTGGTCTCGCATTCGCTAAGGATCCCGACCCATTCATCGACAGTGCCTGAAATTGCGGTAGCCCTGCTGAAGAAACACGAAGCAAGCCACTCCGTAAGTACGCGCCGAGGACCACCTGGTGCGGTGTTTCGAAGCGCGATCAAGCGCCCAACAAATTCGACAGAAGGATTCCGAGGGCCCCAGTCTAGTTTCGAAGCGGTAAACGGGAACCCGGTGTCATAAATGTCTCTAGAATACGGTAGGCCACCCGAGGTGGCGAAGTTCTCGAGTTCCTGGAGCGTCACGCCATGGGTACGCCAGCGTGCTTCTGCACGCACCCACTCGTGAGTGTCCCCAAGGTCGCCTCGTTCCGCAGCTTCAGCGAGTGCGATGAGTTGTCGGGGCTCTGTGTCCGATAGGCAGGCAGCCGCGGGCCAGGGGACGACGCGGTCGCGGAGTGCTCGCAGGGTTCGTTGAGAGGTGCACTTCGCCGTGGCCCGAAGCAAGGAGCCCAGCTTGCGAGAGTCGGGAGATGAGGCGAACAGCACTGCCGTGGCCACACACCTCCAGTTCTGGGTTTCTGGAAGCGTTCCAATGTCGACGCTACCGACTCTCGATGCTGTGTCTTGGAGTGAACGAAACCGCACGCGCCCGCGCCCCAGCGCGCCGGCGGCGAAACGAACGGAGTCCTCGGGTCGTACAGGATTGCCTTGGGCCCGGACGGCGCTAACGAACACTGGTGGAACGGCGGTCGCGGCGTCGAATGCCATTCGCTTGAAGAAGATCGGCCAGTCGGTGGGTGGCGCATCATACCGTAAGCTCAACTCCCACATCGCTGTCAGGAGTCGCGCGTCCCGCATGGTCAGCGGGCAGTCGTCGAGTGCGCCCCAAAGCGTAGCGCCACCAGAGATCCTGTTACGGAACAGTTCGAGTGCCCAGTCGTGCCCCAGTTCTGCGAGCGCTACAACGAGCCCCCACGCGGGTCGCTGAATATCCAATGCGCGCTGAAGTATGCGCATTGAAAGTTCTTGCTCAAAGACGGGTCGGAGCGAAACCTCATAGCATCCGGTTAGCCGTTCGATATCGCCATCCTCCGGCGTGTCGAGGACTCGAAGCGACAGCCGCGCGAACGCCGCGGCGTGGGTTGGGTGCTCCGACGACAAGCCTTCGTCCAATACGTCGAGCGCCAAACGCGAACCAGACAGTACCGCGCGATCTGAGCTGCTGGACTCGTTCAGCCGAACACACGTGGCGAGCAAGTCGTCAACCAGGTACTCCCGGTCCACAACGATCCGGCCGGCGGCGAAAAGAAGTACGTTGCGCCAGTGACTTGCGAGCGCAATGTGTGCCAGGCGATCGCGAAGTTGCTGGTCACTTCCTGTCGTGAGAGCCGCCGCTGCCATGAATTCCTGAAGCGAGCGAATTTCGAACCCGACGTGTCCTTCCGTCGGGGCGACCAAGAACACGAGGCGCTGCATCGCAGCATCGATGATTTGCTTGGCGATCACATCGGCAGGAGGCCCGCTGAAGCCGACCTCATTCAAGCGGCCGAGCACTAGGGCGGAAAAACTCTTCCGGTCCATAACGGCTTCAGCGCCGCCTGCGCGTTCACCCTCAAGTTGGAGTCGAAGTGCGACCCTTCGATGAATTGTGTCAATGTGCGTGCGATGGTCGCGCAACACTCTAGAGCTAGGAAGTTGTCGTTCGAGTTCACGCTCGTACATTACATCGTAGTACTTCTGGAAGAGGTTCCACCTCTGCCGCGGCGGTTCGCCGAACCTGTCCACAAGTAGCGCCATGATCGTCACCTGCAACGGACTTCGCATGAGACGGGCGGTGGCGGGCTCGGCGCTGGCAACCTCAAGCCTCGTTAAGATCTTCTGCTGGCGATCCTCGTCCGCTGCGTGTCTCACCTGAACCAAGCGGCACGCGTATCTCAGGGCGGTGGCCTGAGACAATGGCGCTAGATACAGGTGACGGTAGAGGCTTGGCACAAACTCATGCCCGTATCCCTGCGGCCGCGTGGTTGCCAACACGAACACGTCCGCCTGAAGGACGGCGGCGTCGGACCAGAAGTCAGTGATTCGGTCGATGACGTCCTGCCGGTTGCTCGACGGTGGTACCTCATCAAGTCCGTCCAGAACGAGCAACCATGGGTAGCGAGTCAGCCAGACGCGCAGATGCTCTTCGGTAACCGCTGTTCGAGCCGCGTTGCGAAGGCGCAAGGCCAGATAGGAGAGAAGTGATGTGGCACTTCGACTGGCTAGCGCATCAGCAAACTGGCTCAGGACGATTCGCACCGGAAAGCGACGAACCGTGGGGAGCATGAAGCCGTCGCGCTCGGTTTGCGACAGGAACTCCGAAAGCGCTTGCGTGGACTCCGCGGACATCTGCCGCTGCGGGACGTCGCGTAGGATGGCGGCACGGTGCAGCTGGCATACGTACTGGCCGAGGGTCGTCTTTCCTTGTCCGGGACCGCCTACGAGGACATAGCGTCCCGGCTCAGGACACTCAGGACCCCGGCCAAGAGCCGCAGCTCGTTCCGTAACCGAAGCTCGGTCTAGCTTCTGGGCAGCGCCTTGCAACAGTGTGTCAACGACGCCAGGCTCGATGTCCTCGCGGTCCGCATCCTCGAAATCATCGTCTTCTTCGGCGTCATCGACATCATCGAATGATTCCGGCCTTGGGTGAGCGGGTACATCGACGAACACCTGCGCGAGCCTGGTCTGCTCTTCGTTGGCGTAGCCTGCCTGCTCGAGCTTTACATACTGGTCTGCCCTGAGTTCTCGCTGAAGGAAGGCTGTTATCGTTTCGTGGAAATCAGGCGGCGCCGAAGTCCCGCGTAACGCTTCCGCGAGCACGTCTCCAGGAGTGATGAAGGTCGAGTATCGTGTGCGGACGTCCGCGTTGTTGTCGAGGAGGCGACAGAGCTTGTCATAATCCCAAACGTCCGTATCGCGAATGCCGAGGTCGGCGCACGCGTCAGCAAGACACTTCATTACACGGTCTTTGCCCCCGCTTTCGTGAGTGGGTGTCAGAACGACGTTCGTCGCCAAGATGTAGTATTCGGGTCGACGAAGGCGCCGGCCGCGTTCGCGAAACTTCTTAAGTTCACCGGAAAGCTCAGTCAGGAGCCACTGCGCGTCGTCGCGAGCATGTGGTCGCTGGCGGAACTTGGCCTGGATCACGACGTACCCGGACCATGTCGCGTCCGGAGCTCCGTACGCGGTGGGGCCGTCGCACGTCGCCTCTCGTGCGCCGTCAGGGCCGTCACCAAATGGCTGGACCTGCGGGCTAACGGCGTCCAGCGCGAGCGCCTGTACAAGGTGCTCGAATTCTCGCGTCGACAGGCCCGAGATTAAGTAGTCCGCCATCGCTCCGCCCCCTCAAGAATGCGAGCGAGTCTAGCAGGCTTGCGCCCTCACGGGTCCCGGGGGCTGTGTCCCGGAGTCACGAGGACTTGGAGCAGGATTCGAGTCAAGGTTGGGATCAGGGGTCGGCGATGTAACTCAGCGAGAACACGGCGGCGATCCAGTTCTGGTGCTCGCGGAGCCTGCCCGCGACAAGCTGGGGCGTGGTCGTGGTGAGCATCAGCAGAGCAGACGATGGATTTCGAGGACGTCCTTCAGCCGGAGCGGCTTCGCGCCGGCGCCGAGCGCGACGGCGTGCTCCATCGCGACGACGTTGCCGAGGACCGACAGGGCGGTATCGTCGGGCTCCTCGGCCTCGGCGCGTGCGAGGCGCCGCCGCGAGAGGACCAGGCCCTCGATGCGGGACGACGCGACGGACTCGGCGCGGAGCAGACGGCGGGCGAGGACCTCAAGGCTCGCGAGCCGCGGCGGGTCACGGTTCAGTCGACGGCGCGCTCGGCCGTCGAAACCGCGGCGGCGATGCTCGACGGGAGCGGGAGCTCGATGCGCGCGATCGGATCCGGGATGAAGGCGCGGTGCTGAGCGCGCGCCGTCCCGCCTTGACTCCGGTCGCGGAAGGGTTCGCGGGCCAGTGCTGCGTCTCGTCACCGGGTACACACACGTCTGTCGCCGAAAGACGTGCCGCTTCAGCGAGGAGCGGGAGGACGCAGTCGTCCGGCCCGTGCCCGCGCTCCGGGTTCAGGCTCTGGCCGAAGGGCAAGGTCCGGGAGATTCGCTTCCACGATCTCCGGCACACCTACGCGAGCGTGCTCCTAATGCTCGGCGCGCGGCTCGTCTCGGTGCAGAAGCTGCTCGGCCACTCGAATCCGAAGATCACCGAGCGGCGGTACGGGCACCTGCTCCCGGACTTCATGAAGTCCGAAGTCGATCGGCTGCGGTTCGGGCTGGACCAGCTCGCGCCAGCGGCGGACGACAGCGGCTCGCCCTTCGACAGGCTCAG
Source organism: Anaeromyxobacter sp. SG17 (assembly GCF_022690695.1). Taxonomy (NCBI): domain Bacteria; kingdom Pseudomonadati; phylum Myxococcota; class Myxococcia; order Myxococcales; family Anaeromyxobacteraceae; genus Anaeromyxobacter; species Anaeromyxobacter sp. SG17. The sequence continues at coordinate 17,566 of NZ_JALCYX010000019.1, read as the reverse complement.
GGCGAGCGGGAGCGGGGACGCGGCCGGATCCCGAGAAGACTCGGCTAGCTTTCGCCACCGTCAGCCGGTCCTTGGTATCCCATTTGGTGTCCGCCTCCGACTCCAGAAACACCAAGGCCGGGACCCTTGTTCAGGATCCCGGCCTCGAGAGGTGGCGGGGTGTAGGGGACTCGAACCCCTGGCCTCCGGCGTGACAGGCCGGCGTTATAACCGACTTAACTAACACCCCAAGTCGAACACTTGGATGGGCGGAACAGGCTTCGAACCTGTGACCCTCGCCTTGTAAGGGCGACGCTCTACCCCTGAGCTATCCGCCCAAGGCGCGAAAGCGGACGGGTTTCTAGCTTGAGCAGACCCGCATGTCAACGGTGGCCGCGCCTGGGACGGGCCGCCGCGGCGGGGCTCCGGCGGGAGGTGGTCACGCTGGACCGGCCCGGGTACGCATGGTAACGGGGGCGCCACGGATGGCCTGGAAAACGGGGACGAAGGTGATCCACCGCGCGCAGCGCGGCTGGGGCGTTGGGGTGATCGTCCAGATCGCCGACGAAGGGCGGCGCCTGGCGGTCCGCTTCGCCGGCCGCGAGGGCGTGACGGTCGTCTCCGGCCGCGACCCCGCGCTCACCGAGGTCCCGGCGGACACCCCGCTCGAGAAGGCGGGGGCCGGTGGACCGCTCGACGCCCTCGCCGCCGGCGAGCAGGCCTCCGCCGCCGCGTTCGCGCTCCGCACCCGCGTGAACCGGCTCGAGGCGCTCCGCCGCGCCGACTCGCTCGGCGCGCTGCTCTCGTCGCGCGTCCACGTGCTCCCGCACCAGGTCGGCGCCGCGGGCCGCATCCTCTCGGACCGGCTGCCGCGCTTCGTGCTCGCCGACGAGGTCGGCCTCGGCAAGACCGTCGAGGCGGGGCTCGTCTTCGCCGGCATGCGCCAGCTCGGCATCGCCGAGCGCGTGCTCGTGATCGTCCCCGAGCACCTCGCCTTCCAGTGGCTCGCCGAGCTGTTCCACAAGTTCAACGCGCTCTTCTCGCTGCTCACGCCGGAGCGGATCGCCGCCCTCGGCGGCGCCGAGGCGGCGCTCGCGCGCTCGCCCCACGCGATCGTCTCGTTCGAGGCGCTCCGCGACGACCCGGAGCTCGTGGACGTCGCGGCCGAGATCCCGTTCGACCTCCTCGTCGTGGACGAGGCGCACCACCTCGCCGACGACGCGCTCCACGCCGCCGTCGCGCCGCTGTGCCGCGCCTCCTACGGCGTGCTCCTCCTCACCGCCACGCCGGTGCGCCTCGATCCGCGCGAGTACTTCCGGCTCCTCTCGCTCGTCGAGCCGGTCCCCTCGACCACGCTCGACGAGTTCCTCGTCCGCCTCGAGCAGCACGACGCGTACGCGGACGTCGCGCGGAAGCTCCTCGCGGGCGGCTCCCCCGAGGACGCGCTCGCGCGGCTGCGCGAGCTCGCCCCCGGCGACGAGGTCTTCACCCGCGAGGAGCCCGCCGACCGCCTCACGCTCCTCTCCCACCTGGCCGATCGCTACAGCCTCTCCGCGCGCCTCATCCGCAACCGGCGCGTGAAGGTCGGCGCGTTCACCGCCCGCGTGCTGCGCCGCAAGGACGTCGGGGAGGGCGAGAAGCGCGCCGCGCTCGTGGAGCTCTGCGCCCGGCTCGCGAAGGGCGGCGAGAAGGTCCTCGTCTTCGGCCACGACGTCGAGGCGCTCCGCGAGCTGCAGGCCGGCATCGGCGGCGCCGGGCTCGAGGCGCTCCTCTACGACGACGCGCCCTCGCTCGAGGGGCGCGACCGCCTCGTCGCGCGCTTCCGCGATCCCGAGGGGCCGATGGTCCTCCTCTCCGGCGAGTCCGGCGGCGAGGGGCGCAACTTCCAGTTCGCGAGCCAGCTCGTCTGCGCCGACCTCCCCGAGTCGCCGCTCGTGCTGGAGCAGCGCATCGGCCGCCTCGACCGGCTCGGGCAGCACCGCCCGGTCGAGATCCACCTCGTGGTCGAGCCGGGCGAGGAGGCGTTCCTCGCCGACCTCTACGAGAAGGAGATCGGCATCTTCGAGGAGCCGGTCGGCGGCCTCGACGCGGTGCTCGCCTCGCTCCCCGAGGAGCTCGACGCGCTCCGCCGCAAGCGCACCGAGCGCACGCGCGAGGCGTTCCGGAAGGACCTCGCCGAGCGCGTCGCCGCCGCCCGCACGGCGCAGCACGAGGGCGACCCGCTCCTCGACATCCGCTCCGCCTCCCTCCCCGAGCTGTCGCGCCTCGTCACGAACGCGTTCGAGCGCATGGGCGAGGAGGTGCCGGAGGGCATCGGCGGGGCGCAGGCCGCGGGCGAGGCCGTGGAGCAGGCGCTCGTCACGCTCTCGCGCTGGCTCGAGGAGGAGCTCGAGGACCTCGCGACGGACGTGGGCCAGCGGATCGGCATGGAGGTGGACACCGACCAGAACGTCCACCCGTTCGAGGTCGCCTTCACGCTGGGCTCCGGCATGCGCATCGAGGCGCTCCCCGGGATGGAGATGCCGGAGGAGCCGGTCACCTACCTCGGCTCGTTCTGGCGCGAGACCGCGGTCGCCCGCGACGAGCTGCAGTGGTTCGCGACCGGGCACAAGCTCGTCGAGGCGCTGGTCGGGCTCGTCCGCGACGGCGAGGCGGGCCGCTCCGCCGCCTTGAAGCGCGAGTGGGCGCCCCGCCGCGGCGGGCTCTACGCGCGCTTCGAGCCGCGCCTCGCCTCGAGCGCAGACCTCGCGCCCGGCGCGCGCGTCGCCTCCCGCCAGGCGTCGCGCTACCTCGATCTCTCCCCGGTGTCGGTGCTCGTCGACCTGGAGGGCGTCCACAAGCACGTGCCCGGCGGCGCCCAGCGGCTCGAGGACGAGATCGAGGACGTGCAGGACGCGAAGGTCGGCGCCGCGCCGGCCGCGGTCCTCGAGGCCGCGCGCGAGGCGGCCGAGCGGGAGGCGCTCGAGATCCTCGCCCGGCGCCGCGAGGAGGCCCACGAGCTGCTCGCCTTCCACGCCGACTCCGAGGAGGAGCGGCTCATCGAGTCCGCCTTCCAGGGCGGCGCGCCGCGCGCCCGCATCGAGGGCGCGCTCGCCATCCTGCGCCAGCACCGCGAGATCGTGGCGCGGGCGATCGACAAGGCGAAGCTCGAGCTCGAGGCGGCGGCGGTCGTCGTTCCGTAGCCTCGGCGCACGATCCCTGCCTGCGACGGGCGGCTCCCCTAGGCGCAGAACCGTTCGATCGCGTGCGCCAGGATCTCCGCCGCCCGCTCGAGCTGCGCGATCTCCACGTACTCGCCGGTCCGGTGCGCCACGCGGATGTCGCCCGGGCCGAAGACGCACGCCTCGGCGCCGAGCCCGATCACCTCGGGCAGCTCGGTGCCGAACGGCACCGTCGTCGGCCGGTTCCCGCTCTCCGCCTCCAGGAAGCGCACGATCTCGGCCTCCGCGGGAGTGACCGCGGCGGCGTCGGTGCGGAGCGGCGTCACCTCGATCTGCACCTTGCCGCCGTTCGACCGCGCGAGCCGCGCGCAGGCGTCCTCGACGAGGCGCAGCGCCTTGCGCGGATCCTGCCCCGGGATCGGCCGCCACTCGTAGGTGAAGCGGCACTCGCCGGCGATGATGTTCCGCGCCTTGCCGCCCTGGATGACGCCGACGTTCCAGGTGGTGTGCGGCGGCGAGAACGCGCCGTCCGCCTCGGCGCGCAGCGCCTCGCCGATCTTCTCGAGCTCGGGGAAGAGCCGCCCGGCGGCGTGGATGGCGGAGGCGCCGACCTCCGGGTAGGCGCTGTGCCCCTCCACCCCGGTGAGCACCACCTCCACCGCGCAGTAACCCTTGTGCGCGCGCACCGGCGTGAGCGAGGTGGGCTCGCCCACGATCGCGTGGCGCGGGTGCACCCGGCCCTCCGCGAGGAGGCGCTTCGCGCCGAGGCAGCCGATCTCCTCGTCGGCCGTGAAGAGTAGGGAGAGCGGGTGCCGCCCCGGCGCCGCGCGCGAGGCGGCGACGAGCGCCGCGGCGAGGAAGCCCTTCGTGTCCGCCGCCCCCCGCCCGTAGATCCGCCCGTCGCGCTCCTCGCCGAGGAGCGCCTCGCCCCAGGTCGGGTCGAACGGCACGCAGTCCGAGTGACCGACGAGCGCGAGGCCGCCGCCCGCGGCCGGCCCGCGCCGGCAGACGAGGTTGCCCTTCTCGACGCCGTTCGCGTCCACCCAGGCCTGGCGGCGCGTCTCGAAGCCGAGCGCGCGCGCCTCGCGCTCGAGCAGGTCGAGCATGGGCAGGTTCGACCGCGTGGAGGTCGAGTCGATCGCGATGAGGGAGCGGAGGAGCGGGACGAGATCCATGGCGAGGAGCCTAGACGACCTGCGGCCGGCGCGCCGGCTTCTCGTCACCGCGTCAGCCGGCGCCCCACAGCCGGCCCATCGCCGCGCGGAAATCCGCGAGGATCCGCGCGGCGGGCACCCTCCCGGGAGCCGCGTCGCCGGCCGTGATCACCGCCTCGCCCGCGACGTGCACCTCCCGGATCGCCGTCCGCGCGAGCGCGAAGACCACCGTGGGGAGGAGCGCCTCGGGCGCCGCGCCGGCGATGGACGGGTCGTCGAGATCGACCGCCACGAAGTCGGCCGGCTCGCCCGGCGCGAGCGTCCCGCCGCGGAGCCCGAGCGCGCGCATGCCACCCGTGGTGGCGGCGCCGAGGAGCCGCGCCGCGAGCGTCCCCGCGGGCTCGTCGAGCACGTTGCGCTCCCCGCGCACGAGCCGGAGCTGCAGCTCGAGCGCGCGCGCCTCGCCGAGCAGGTCGATCTCCGCGAGCGAGTCCGCACCGAGCGCGAGCCGCGCGCCCGCCGCGACGAGCCGGTCGGCGGGGACGACCCCGTCGCCCAGGTTCCGCTCGGTGAGCGGGCACGCGCACACCGTCGCGCCCGCGGCGCCGATGGCGCGCACGTCGTCGTCGTCGAGGTGGATGGCGTGCACGAGCGTCGCGCCCGGGTGGAGCGCGCCGGCGCGGGCGAGGAGGGCGATCGGAGAGAGGCCGTGCTCGGCGCGGCAGGCGAGGACCTCCGCCGGTTGCTCGGCGGCGTGCACGTGGAGCGGGAGCCGCCGCCGCCGCGCCTCGGCGGCGAGCGCCGCGAGCCACGGCTCGGGGCAGGCGCGGACGCTGTGGGGCGCGACGCCGACGGTGGCGAGGGGATCGCCCTGGAGCTCCGAGGCGAGCTCGTCGAGCCCGGCGAGGTAGGCGTCCACGCTCGGCTCGACGAAGCGGCGCTGGAGCGGATCGGCCGGGAGGTCGTGGCCGGCGCGCGCGTAGGCGGCGCGCAGGAGCACGACCCGGAGCCCGACGTCGCGGGCCGCCCGCACGACCCGCAGGGCGAGCTCGGCGGGCTCGGCGTACGGGCGGCCGTGCGGGTCGCGGTGCAGGTAGTGGAACTCGCCCACCGCGGTGACCCCGGCGCGCGCGAGCTCGTGGAACGCCATCCGCGCGACCGCCTCGAGGTCGTCCGGGCCGAGCCGGTTCGCGGCGGCGTACATGGCGGCGCGCCAGCTCCAGAAGTCCTCGCGGCCCGCGCCGCGCCGCTCGGTCCGCCCGCGGATTGCCCGCTGGAAGGAGTGGCCGTGGGCGGAGACGAGGCCGGGGAGGAGGAGCCGGCGCGGGAGCGGGACCTGCTCGGCGCCCGGCGGCGGCTCGCCGACGGCCACGACCGCCCCGTCCCGGACGGAGAGCGCCGCGCCGGCGCGCAGCTCGCCGCCGGCGAGCAGGAGATCGGGCAGGTAGGCGCGCGTTGGGCCGGGCACGGGGGAGGCGCGGAGCGGCAGGCGAGCTATGATGCGCCTCGTGCCGCTCTCCTTCGTGAAGTACCACGGGCTCGGGAACGACTTCATCGTCGTGGACGGGCCCCTGATGGACCCCGACCGCGCCCGGCGCCTCTGCGACCGGCGCCGCGGCATCGGCGCCGACGGCGTCTTGACCGTCCTGCCTCCCCGGACGCCCGGCGCCGCCGCCACGATGCACATCTTCAACTCCGACGGCTCGGTGGCGGCCATGTGCGGGAACGGGATCCGCTGCGTCGCCCGGCACCTCGCCGAGACGCGCGGCCTCTCGGGCGAGCTGGTCATCGACACCGACTCCGGCCCGAAGCGCTGCGCCGTGCACCGCGACGCGGCCGGCGTCCCGTCCAGCGTCTCGGTCGAGATGGGGCCGGCGCGGGTCCTCGGGGACGAGGAGTTCCGGGTGGAGGGCGAGACCCTCCGCGCCGCGCGCGTCTCGATGGGGAACCCGCACGCCGTCCTCTTCGACGTCCCCACCCGCGAGCGCGCGGCCGCCATCGGGCCCGCGATCGAGCGGGCCGTGGCGGGCGGCGTGAACGTCGGCTTCGCGCGGCCGGGCCACGGGGGCGGGATCGACCTCGTGGTGTGGGAGCGGGGGGCGGGGCTCACCGACGCGTGCGGGACGGGCGCCTGCGCCGCGGCGGTGGCCGCGGTGCGCGCGGGCGCGGCGCCGGTCCGGACCCCGGTGGAGGTGCGGCTCCCGGGCGGCACCCTCGAGATCACCGTCGGCGAGGACCTCACGCGCGTGACGATGCGCGGCCCGGCCGCGCGGGTGTTCGCCGGCGAGGCGGACCTCTAGGGATGGCGACCGGCAGGATCCTCGTCGTCGACGACGAGCGGCTCTTCCTCGAGCTGTTCGGCCGCGCGCTCGCGAACGCCGGGCACGCCACGCGCACGGCCTCCTCCGCCGAGGAGGCGCTGGCGCTCCTCGCCGAGGAGCGCTTCGAGCTCGTGGTCACCGACATCGTCATGCCGGGCATGGACGGCGTCGCCCTCGTGCGCGAGGCGAAGCGGCGCGACCCCGAGCTCGAGGCGGTGGCGGTGACCGGGCGCGAGGACGTGCGGATGGCGGTCGAGGCCATGAAGGCCGGCTGCGCGGACTTCCTCACGAAGCCGGTCGAGCCCGAGGAGCTCGTCGCCGTCGCGGAGCGCGCGCTCGGCCGCGTGCAGCTCCGGCGCGAGCACTCGCAGCTCGTCTCCGAGAACCTCGACCTCACCCGCGCCCAGGCGCTCTACCGGCAGGGGCTGCAGATCCTCTCGACGCTCGACGGCGAGCGGCTCCAGGACCTGGCGCTCTCCGTGCTCGCGCGCGTCACCGACGCGCAGGGCGCGGCGCTCTGGACCGCCGGCGAGCGCGGCGAGCTCCTGCTCCGCGCCTACCGCGGCGTGGTGGATCGCGCGGCGCTGCCGGCGCGGATCGACCCCGCCGGCGCGGAGTGGGCGGAGCCGCTGCGCGGCGGCGCGCCGTTCGAGGCGCCGTTCGCCGGCGCGGGCGAGGCCATGCTCGTGCCGCTCGTCGCGGACGACGAGCCGGTCGGCGTGGCGCTCCTCTCCGATCGCGCCGCCGGCCCCTTCGGCGCCGAGGAGCACCAGGCCGCCGCGACCATCGCCGACTTCACCGCCATCGCGGTGAAGAACGCGCGCCGCTTCCAGGCGGTGGAGCGGGTGGGCCTGCGCGACCGCGAGACCGGCGCCTACAACCTCGCCTACTTCGTGGACTACGCGGGCAAGGAGTTCTACAAGGCCCGCCGCTACGCGCGGTCCTTCTCGCTCGTGGTCCTCTCCCTCGACAACGCCGAGCAGATGCGCAAGGAGGCGGGGCGCGAGCCGTACCGCCGCGCGGTGCGCGACCTCGTCGCGGCGGTGGCGCGCGTGGGACGGGACGCCGACATCCTCGCGAAGGTCTCGGAGAGCGAGTACTACGTGCTCCTCCCCGAGACCGACCACTTCGGCGCGCTCATGTTCCTGCGCCGCGCGGTCGAGGAGGTCCGGCGCGAGGACGCGATCCAGCGCGTCGAGGAGCGCTGCCCGGTGCTCCTCTCCATGGGCGCCGCGACGTTCCCGAAGGACGGGGAGGACTTCGACGAGCTGCTCCACTGGGCGCGCGGGCGCATCCTGGAGCAGCGCGGCTCGCTCGTCCGCCGCCTGCACCTCGACGACCTCGACCCGGCCGCGTTCTGGGAGCTCTCGGACCTGCTGCTCTCCGGCGCGGGCCCCATCCCGGAGAGCTCGCCCTCCGCGCGGGCGCGCGTCGAGGGCGACCTTCTCGCCGCCGCCCAGCGCGAGGCCGCCCGCGAGATCGCGCGCGACCCGCGGGCGCGGGGGATGCTGTACGTCGGCGGGCAGGGCGGGCGCGGGCTCGCGGCGCTCGTGCAGGCGCTCCCGCCCGGCGACGCCGCCGCGCGCGCCGGGGATCCGTCCGCGCGGGTGTACCTGCTCGGCCCCCGCGGCCGCGACGCGGCGCCGGTCGTGCACCCGCTCGTCACCGAGGTCTACCTCGACGGCGACAAGCGCTTCGCCGATCACGCCTTCGTGCTCTTCCTCTCCGAGCACTCCGCCTACGCGCTCCTCGCCGGCCCCGGGGGCCGGGTGTTCCACACCTCCGACGCGCCGCTCGTGGACGCGCTCGTCGCGAAGCTCCAGCACCTCTACGACCTGCAGCCCCTCTAGCGAGGCGAGATGGCCCCCGGTCGCAAGATCCTCATCGCAGACCCCGACGCCGCGACGGTGCGCGCCCTCGCCCCGGCGCTGCGCCAGCGCGGCTACCAGGTCCACGCCGCCCGCGACGCCTCGCGGGCGCTGCAGATCGCGATCCTCCGCTTCCCCGACCTCGTCCTCCTCGACGAGCGCGCGGGGCTCCTCGACCCGCGTACCTTCGTGCGCATCCTCCGCACGAACCCGCGCACCGAGCGGATCCCCGTCGTCCTCACCGGCGAGAACGTCGATCCGGAGCGCGCGCGCCTCGGCACGTTCCTGCGCAAGCCGTTCAACCTCGACGAGGTCCTCGCCCGCATCGAGCAGATCTTCCGCCGCGTCGACGCCGCCCGCGCGGTCTCCGGCGAGACCCGCGAGATCGAGGGGAACCTCGCGCAGATCCCCATCGCCGACCTCCTCCAGATCCTCGCCGGGAACCGCAAGACCGGCCGGCTCACCGTGGAGCGCGAGGGAGAGCGCGCCGAGATCGCGCTCTCCGATGGGCGCGTCGTGGACGCCGCGATGGGCGCGGCGGTGGGCGAGAAGGCGCTGTGGCGGCTCCTCACCCGGCGCGAGGGGCAGTTCGCGTTCGTGCCGGGCGCGCTCGCCGGGCCGCAGCGGATCGACCGGCGCGTCGAGGAGCTGGTCCTCGAGGGGCTGCGCCAGGCCGACGAGCTCGCGCGGCTCCTGCCGGCGCTCCCGCCGCCCGGCGATCTCGTCGAGCTCGCCGTCCACCCGAGCGAGATCCCCGCCGGCCTGCACCCGGTCACCGAGGAGGTGGTCGCGCTCCTCGCCGGGCCGCGCCGCTTCCAGGACGTGGTGGACCGCTGCCGCGCCTCCGACCTCGAGACCGTCCGCGCGCTCGTCGCGCTCCTCGAGCGCGGCTACGCGCGCCGCCTCGCCGGACCGGCCCCCGCGGAGGTCACGCCGCTGCTCGGCCCGGCCGAGCTCCACGCGCTGCGGGCGCGCATCGCGCGCGGCCGCTCCTCCGGCGCGCAGGCGGTGGGCAAGGTCGTCCTCGCCGGCGGCGGCCCGCTCGCGCGCCGCGCGGCGCTCCAGCGCTTCCAGACCGTCCCCGGCTTCCACGCGGAGGTCGAGGCCCCCGCCGGCTTCGGCACGCTCGGGCGCGTCACGCTCGGCGAGGGCGTACGCCTCGACCTGACCGAGCTCCCCGGCGAGCGCGCGCAGCGGCCGCTCTGGCGGCCCTTCGCGGCGGGCGCCGTCGGCGCGCTCGTCCTGCTCCCCGCCGACGACGACGCGCCGCTCCTCGCCGAGCTCGCGAACGTGCTCCGCCTCCCCGTGGTCGTCTGCGGGCCATCCGAGGCGGCGGTGCCGGAGTCGCTCCGCCAGGCGCCGGGCGGATTCGCCTTCGAGGGGAGCGACGCCGCGGAGGGGCTGCGCGCGCTCCTCGCCGGCGCGGGCGCGCGCGCCGCGATGTACTGAGCGGGCGCGGGAGGAGCTCCAGGTGCGGATCCCGATCTGGCAGGTGGACGCGTTCGCCGAGCGCGTGTTCGCCGGGAACCCGGCCGCCGTGTGCGTCCTCGACGGCTGGCTCCCGGACGACACGCTCCGCGCGATCGCCGCCGAGAACGCGCTCTCCGAGACCGCGTTCCTGGTGCGCGAGGGCGACGGGTACGCCATCCGCTGGTTCACGCCGACGGTCGAGGTGGACCTCTGCGGCCACGCGACGCTCGCCGCCGGCTTCGTCGTGCTCTCCCGGCTCGAGCCCGGCCGCGCGGCGGTGACGTTCCGCTCGCAGAGCGGCCCGCTCGCCGTCGCGCGAGGCGAGGGCGAGCGCCTCGTCATGACGTTCCCGCGCCGTCCCGCGAGGCCCGTCGAGCCGCCGGAGCCGCTCCTCCGCGCGCTCGGCCGCCGCCCGCTCGCGACGCTCCTCGCGCGCGATCTCGTCGCGGTCCTCGAGAGCGAGGAGGCGGTGCGCGCCGCGGCGCCCGACCTCGCGGCGGTCGCGGCGCTCGACGCGGCGGGGCTCGCGATCACGGCGCCGGGGAGCCGCGGCGCCGACTTCGTCTCGCGCTACTTCACGCCCCAGGCCGGCATCCCCGAGGACCCGGTGACCGGCTCGGCGCACTGCACCCTCGCGCCCTACTGGGCCGGGCGCCTGGGGCGCCGCCGGCTGCTCGCGCATCAGGTGTCGCGCCGCGGCGGCGTCGTCGAATGCGAGGACCGCGAGGACGCGGTGGTGCTCGCCGGGCGCGTCGCGCCCTACCTCACGGGCGAGCTCGAGCTGCAGGGTCGCTAGGGAAGGTCGGGGTCGCCGAGCGCGGCGCGGACGATCGGGCTCGTGCACAGGAGCCGGAACTCCGCGCGCGTGAGCCAGGCTGTGCGGGACGAGCGCTTCCCGCGCAGGACGAGGCGCACCCGCTCCGCGTCGTGCGCCACGGTCGCGGCCGCGCCCGCCGACAGATCCCGCTCGAGCGAGCGCAGGTGGCGGTGGATGCGCAGGGCCCGCTTTCCCTCGGGCGAGGAGAGCGCGTGGAAGTAGCGGTTCCGGCTGAAGCCGGGGTCCTGCCGGAGTCGCTCGACCGCGCGCGTGACGAAGTCCGCCATGGGAGCCCAGGACGTTAGCACCCGTCCCGGCGGCGGGCCACGGGATCACGCCTCCGAGGCGCGCCGCTGGCGCGCCGGGCTCCCGGTGACGGGCGTGGGCCCGGCCGCCCGCGCGAGCAGAAAGCGGGCGAGCGCATGGTCGGTCGAGTAGACGTGATCCTGCAGCCAGCCGGTCACCTCGCGCTCCAGCCGGAGCACGAGCCGCGCGCTCGCACCCTCCACCGCGAACAGGTTCGAGAGCGCGTCGATCTCGGCGCCGAAGGCGAGGTGCTCGGCGGCGTGGAGGGCGGCGTCGGGGTACGCCACCTCGCGCATGAGCCGCTCCTCCGCGGCGAAGTGATCGCGGGTGTAGTGCTGGAGGAAGCCGATGAGGCTCGTCGCCTCGCTGCGGTCGCGCCGGAGCATGGCGTCGAGGAGCCGGTCGAAGCGGCGGAACAGCTCCTCGTGCTGCGCGTCCAGTTCGGCCACGCCAAGCGACAGGGCCGACGTCCAGCGGAGCGCCATGGAATCTCCCCTCCCGCGCCATGGTCGCGCGGTCCTCTGACGGAGGGTACGAGCCCTGGAGCCCGCTGACACGCCCACGGTTGACGGACATCACGACCGCCCCGAGAGGAGCGGCGTGCGCGCCTTCGCCCACACTCTAAGTGGGGATGGCTGTCGTGGTCGCGACCAGCCGCGACAGGCTGGCGCGGTCGCGACGGCCGGAGGGGCCGACGACCACCGCGACGAGGTTCCGGCGCCGGAACGTCTCGGCCGCGACGCGCTGCACGTCGGCGGGGGTGACGCGCTCGACGCGGCGGCAGCGCTCCTCGAAGCTCTCGGGCGCGGAGAGCACCTCGCCCGCGCCGTACCAGCCGGCGAGGTCGGCCGCGCTGTCGAGCGAGAAGGCGAGGGTCATGCGGTGGCGCCGCTGGACGCGCAGCAGCTCCTCCTCCGGCATGGGCTGCTCGGCGAGCTGGCCGAGGACCCGCAGGACCTCCTCCAGCACGCGCGGGAGCTTGCGCGGGGCGCACGCGCCGTCCACGACCGTCATGCCCGCGTCGGCGAACGTGTCGATCCCGGCGTGCAGCGAGTAGGCGAGGCCGCGCCGCTCGACGATCTCGAACGGCAGCCGGGAGGAGAGCCCGTCGTCGAGGATGCGCCGGATGCAGAGGTGGACCGGGTAGTCGGCGTGGCGCTCCGGAGGGCAGGGGAACGAGACCGAGAACTCCGCCTGGGCGTCGTCGTGGTCCACGAGCTCGAGGCGCGGCCCGCCCGGCCAGGGCGGCGGCGCGAGGTCGGTGCTGGCCTTGCCGCGGGGCAGGCGTCCGAGGTGCTCCTCGGCGAGCTCCTCCACGTCGCTCGCCCGCACGGGACCCGCCACCGCCAGGACGAGGTTCGCCCCGCTGTAGAAGCGCTCGTGGTGCGCCCGCACGTCGCGCCGCGAGAGGCGCCGCACGATCTCCGGCGTCCCCGCGATCTTGTAGCCGAGCGGGTGATCGCCGAAGACGATGCGCTTCGAGAGGTTGTCCGGGTCGATGTCGCGGCCGTCGGCGTCCACCTCGTCGAGGATCTCCTCCAGGATCACCTCGCGCTCGACGTCCATCTCCTTGAGGAGCGGCCGGCGGATGAGGTCGCCGAGGATGGCGAGCCCGGTTCCGACCTCGTCCGGGTGGATGGGCGTGTAATAGCAGCCGTGGTCGCGCGCGGTGATGCCGTTCAGGCTCCCGCCGGCGCTCTCCACCGCCGCGTTCATCGCGACCGTGTCCGGCCAGGCCACCGAGCCTCGGAAGAACAGGTGCTCGAGGAAGTGCGAGACCCCGTTCCGCGCGGCGGTCTCGTGTCTCGAGCCGGCGCGCACGTAGAGCGCGATCATGGCCGAGTGGAGGCCCGGCGCGCGCGCCGTGAGCACGCGCAGCCCGTTCGACAGCACGGAGCGATGCACCTCCCCCCAGTTCTCGCGCGGGGGCCTCGGACGCGCCGCGACGCGCTGGCGGGGATCGCCGGCGCGGATCATCGCGCCGGCCTTCTGCGGAAGGAGCTTGCGGCGCTTCCGCCGGATCTCGTGCCTCGGCTGCCTCATCTCGTACTCACGACCTCCGTGGGTGTTGCAGTCTGCTCGTCCGCCGCCGCCGGCAGGCGGACGGCGAACGTCGTCCCTCGACCGACCGCGCTGTCGCAGCGGATCGAGCCTCCGTGCTCCTCTACCACCTGCCGGGTGAAGGCGAGACCGAGACCGGTGCCGCGCTCCTTCGTCGAGTAAAAGGCCTCGAAGATGCGCGTCAGATCCCCTGGGGGGATCCCCCCGCCCGTATCGGCGACCTCGGCCTCGATCGCTTCCCCCGCGCGGCGGGTGCGCACCGTCACGATCCCGCCCGAGGGCATGGCCTCCCGGCTGTTGCGGAGCAGGTTGAGGAACACGGCGCGGAGCTGGCCCTCGTCCGCCTGCACGGTGGGCAGCCCCGGCTCGAGCTCGCGATGGAGCTCGATCCGGGCGGCCGCGAGCTCCGGGGCGAGGAAGTCGAGCAGGCCAGCGAGGAGCTCGTTCAGGTCCTGGCGCTCGAGCGCAGGCTTCGGCAGCCGCGCGAACCGCAGGTACTCCTCGGCCACGCCGTTCAGGCGATCGACCTCGCGCGAGATGGCCGCCACGAGCTGCGTCGCCTCGCGGGGAGCGGACAGCTCCGCGAGCTCCTCGGCGAGGAGCTCGGCGTTGAGGCCGATCGCGTTCAGCGGGTTGCGGATCTCGTGCGTGATCTGGGCGGAGATGCGGCCGACCGCGGCGAGCCGCTCCGCCCGCCGGAGCTCGTCGCGCTGCCGCCCGAGCGAGGCCGCCATGGCGTTGAACTCGCCGGCGAGCAGGCCGATCTCGTCGTCGCTCCTCACGTCGACCATGCGCGTGAGATCGCCCGCGGCGACGGCCTTCACCCCCTCGGTGAGCGTCTGGATGGGCGCGAGGAGCCGCTGCGAGAGCAGGGCGGCGCCCACGCCGATCGCGAGCGCGCCGAGCGAGTAGAGGACGATGAGCGCCACCGTCCGGCCCTCCGCCCGCTCGGCCGCCCGGACACGATCGGCGGTCTGGCTCTCCAGCGCGACCTGGAGGAGCTTCACGTCGAGCGAGAGCCCCTTCTCGAGCTGGCGGACCTCCTGCGCGTGCGCCTCGAAGGCGGCGGCCGTCCGCGGATCCTGCCCCTCGCCGGCCTCGAGCGCGTCGAAGAGCGCGCGCGCCTTGGCGTCGTACTCCGACCAGCGGGTGCCGAGCGCGGCGAGCCGCCCCTGCACGTCGTCGAGGAAGCGCGCGTCCTCGTCGCGGGCGAGGAGCCGGGCGTCGGCGATGACGCGGTTCGCCTCCTCGATCTTCTCCCGGACGAGGGCCGGGAAGTGCGCGCGCGCCACCGGGAGGTACGCCTGGCGCGCGGCGCGATCGAGGGCCCGCGCCTCCAGCGCCCGGGCCGCGACCCAGTCCTTCGTCTCGAGCTGCGCCGCGATGCGGGTGAGCGGCTGGTAGCCCGTCGAGAGGAGGCGGAGGTCGCGGCGGGCGTCGTGCAGCCGGACGATGGCGAACGCGGCGACGGCGCCGAAGGCGGCGAGGGCCACGGCGAAGGTGAGGAAGATGCGGGTGGCGACGCGGCGCATTCGAGGGGCGGGGATCCTAGCGCGTCCGAAAGGCGCGGCCCCGCCGAATCGTTCCTAACCTCCCGCGGAGCGGAGCGCGGCGGCCGAGCGCACGCCCGCCGCGTTCCTTCCAAGAGGCTGGAAGGTCTGTTAGTTACGGAGGTCCTCCACCGGAGCACATCCGCCATGACCGGACTCTTCGCCTTCCTCGCCCTCGTCGGCGTCCTCGCAGCCGTCGCCTTCTTCCTCTCTGCCCGCGGTGCGCGCGCCGAGCTCGCCGCGCGCACCGGCGACCGCGCGAAGCTCGAGGCGGACGCCGAGGCGGCGCGCAAGGCGGCCCAGGACGCGCGCGCGGAGGCGAAGAAGACGCGCGAGGAGGCCTCGGCGCTGCGGGGTGATCTCGAGCGCGCGAAGAAGAAGGCCTTCGAGCAGGCGGAGGCCGCGCGGCGCGCGGGCGGCGCGCCGGCGCTGCGCGAGGAGATCGACAAGCTCGGGGCGCGGCTCGCGGAGGCGCGCGCCGAGGCGGCGCACCAGGCGGAGCGGGCCCGCGCGGTGGAGGGCGAGCTGCAGAAGGCTGCGGCCCAGCTCGAGCGCGCGCGGAGCCGCCCGGTCGAGGCGCCTCGCGCCCCGACCCCCGCGCCGGCCCCGGTCGCGGTGCCCGCCGCGGCTCCCGCCGTGGACGACGGCCGCCTCGCCGCCGAGAAGGATCGCGCCGACAAGGCCGAGTCGAAGCTCGCGGAGGCGCGCAAGCGGGTCGCCGAGCTGGAGCGAGATCTCAAGGCCATCCGCGGGCGGCTCGAGACCGAGAAGCGGGTCTACATGGTGCAGAAGGGCGAGCTCGAGCTCGCGGCCGACCGCTACACCGAGCTGCGCCGCCGCCACGACACGCTCCGCAAGGAGCACGACGAGCTCGTCGAGGCGGTGCGGCAGGCCGCGCGGGAGGAGCGCCGCCTCGCCGAGAGCGCCAAGGGGAAGGGCGAGGGGAGCGAGCCCGCCGGCGGAACCGCCGCGTAGCGGCGGGCCCGGGAACGCGCAGGCCTGCTCAGGCGGGCTGCGCCTCACCGCCGGTGATCGGGCTGCTCACGCTCGCGTTCGCGAGCAGCTTGAACACGGGCGCGAGGTCGCGGAACACGCCGAGGAGATCGCCGAGCGACAGGCTCCGCGCCTCCTCGCTCGTCCACGCGATCCCGACGTCGAGCCCCACCGCGCCGGGGGCGAGGTCCTCCGCGAGCTCCAGCCAGAAGGCCGCGGTGTGCGCGGGCGCGAGCTCGGGGAGCTCCTCGTAGTTCCAGTCCCGGAAGCTGCGGAGCTTGCGGAACGGCTTGCCCTTCCGCGCGAGGTTCGGCGCCTCGCGCGCGAGGGCGGCCTGCAGCGCGGCGCGCGACGGGGAGTCCCCCTTCACGCCCACGCGCGCGTGCAGGTGCTCGCGCGTCGCGACCACCGCGAGGTAGGGGATCCCGCGGTAGCCCTTCGGGCTCTCGCAGAACGTGACGAGCGCCTCGTCGGGGGCGACGCCCCGGCGGTGGACGATCTTGCCGGGGTGGACGAAGAGCTCCCGCCCGGCGACGCGGGACAGGCCGGAGAGGCAGTGGTTCCCGAGCTCGACGAGCTTCGGCTGAAGCTTTCCCGTGAGCGCGGCGGACCGCGCGTCGGGATCGTCGATCTCGAACATCCCGAAGTCGGGTGGACCGAGGCCGAGGCCTGCCATGAGCGCCCCCAGCGCAATTGGGCGGACGATCCTAACACACGTTGACGGCCCGGGCGGCGTGGGCCTAGGTTCACCCCTCCGATGCAGAAGGACCAGCGGCTCCTCGACCTCGCGGCGCTCCTGCTCAAGGCCGCCGAGCCCGTCTCCTGGCGCGAGATCCAGGAGCAGTTCCCCGAGGACTACGGCGGGAAGGGCGAGGCCGCGATCCGCAAGTTCGAGCGGGACAAGGCGGACCTGCTCGAGCTCGGGATCCCCGTGCGCTACGCCGCGGGGGACGAGGACCTCCCCGCCGGCTACCTCATCGAGCGGGACGAGTTCTACCTGCCCGACCTGCGGCTCCCGCCGGAGGACCTCGCCCTCCTCTACCTCGCCGGCTCGGCGGCGCTCGCGAGCGGGACGTTCCCCTACTCCCGCGACCTCGCCCACGCGCTCAACAAGCTCTCCTTCGCGGCGCGGGCGCCGGGCGCCTCCGAGGCCGCGGCGCTCGCGACGCGCCAGCTCTCCGCGCCCGAGGAGGGCGACGGCGTGGACGTCGGCGCGCGCGTGGAGGAGCTCTCGCGCGCGGTCGCGCACAAGAAGCGCGTCCACGTCGTGTACCTCGGCGCGGAGCGGCGCCAGACGACCGAGCGCGACGTCGATCCGTACGGTCTCTTCCAGCGCGGCGGCGCCTGGTTCCTCGCGGGCTTCTGCCACCTGCGCCAGGCGATCCGCACGTTCCACCTCAAGCGCATCGTCTCGCTCGCCATGAACCCGTCGGCGCCCCGCACGCCGGACTTCGCGACGCGCAAGGACTTCTCGCTCGCCGACTTCGCCACCCGCGAGATCTGGGAGTACGACGTCCACGGCGCGGTCCGCTGCCGGATCCGGCTCGAGCCGCCCGTGCCCGCCGAGGTGATCGCCTCGTTCGGCCCGCGCGCGAGGCTCGCGGAGGACGGCGGCGCGACGCTCGTCGAGGTGGACGCCACGAACGAGGAGGGGCTCTTGCGGCACGTGCTCGCGCTCGGCGATCGCGCGGAGCTCCTCCAGCCGAAGGCCTTGCGCGAGAAGGCGCGCACGGTGCTCGCCGGCCTCGAGCGGGGGCTCGCGTGAGCGCGGCGAAGGGACGCAAGGCGTCGCCCGCGGCCCCGGCGTCCCGCGCTCCGGCGCGGCGCGCGGCGCCGAGGTCCGCCGCGCCGAAGCCGGCCCAGGCCCCGGCCCCGAAGGCCGCCGC